>DASVIK010000380.1:0-11157 GCA_036382135.1 Candidatus Limnocylindrales bacterium
CGTCACTCTTCGCGGCGGTCGTGTCGGTCGCCGCCCACGACGTCCCCGACGCGTGGACCTGGTTCTACAACCCGGCGCCGCCGGTCGAGTTCGGGGCGTACGGCCTCGACGTCGACGTCGCGTGGCGCGACGGCGGCCGGATCCTGGCCACCGGCAACAGCTTCGCGGCGCCGCACGTCGCGGGGCTCGCGGCGCTCATCCGGGCCAAGCACCCGGGCATCGCGCCCTTCGAGGTCAAGGCGGTCCTGGCCGCCACGCAGACGCCGATCCGCTGAGCGTCCGACGGCTACTCGCCGCTGGAGGACGGGCTGCGGACTTGGAACGCGTGTCCCTCGACGTCGTCGTCCTCTGTCGCCTTGCGGGCGATGTGACCCTCGGGCTCGATGGCCTTGGGTCGCACCACGCCCTCGCGCGGGAGGATGTGGCGATGTCCCTCGACGTCGTCCTCTTCGGTCGCCTTGGGTCGCACGACGCCCTCGCCCTGCTTGTTGTCGCCCATCGGTCGGTCTCCCATCCCGCGTCCTGCGGCGGCGCCTCCCGGGCGGGAGGCGCGCCGTCGTCCGGCAAGGGTACGCGGCCGTGCCCGGTCCCGGGAACACCCCGATGTGACCGGCCGGGAGTCATGTACCTGACACCCGGCGCCCGTGGCCCGATGCCGCCCGGCCGCCCCGGTGGAGGTCGAGGAACCGGTTCGCGACGCCCGGCCCGGCCGCCACGAGCTCGAGGAAGTCGGCACCCTCGAGCTCCAGGAGCCGCCCGTCGATCGCCGCCGTCACGGTCGCGGTCCTCGGAACGCCGGTGAGCAGCCCGATCTCTCCGAAGACCTCGTCCGGACCCATCGTCCGGAGATGGACGGGTGCCGCGGCCCCCGGCTCGAGGCGCGAGACGTCGAAGCGCCCGGCGACGATCACGGCGAACCGATCCGGTGGGTCGCCCTGGCGAAGGATCGACTGGCCGGCGACCACGTCGCGCATCCGGCGGCGCGCGAGGATCGCCTCGAGGCGGGAGGGGGCGATGCCCGTGAACAGGGGCAGGCCCGCCACGCGGCGCAGGAGCGCCTCTTCCGGATCCGGGCTGCGTCGCGCGGCCGGCCCGACCGCGACGAGAGCCACGATCGCCGCGACGACGACCGCGAGGCCGGAGACGGTCAGCACCGGTCCGACGCCGACCGAGCCCGCGAGCACGGGCAGGGCGAACGAGCCGCCGGCGTACGCGAGCGTGGATACCGTGGCGATCGCCCCGAGCGCCCGCCCGCGCAGCGCGTCCGGGACCACCCGCTGGAAGACCGTCGCGTCCACGACCTCGATGAGCAGGCTGCCGGCCGACGCCACAGTCATCGCGACGAGTGCTGGCACGATCGAGCCCACCGCGCCGAGTCCGGCCAGCCCGAGCGCGAGCAGCACCGCTCCGCCGATGAGCGGCGGCGCGAGACTGGGTCGCAGCATGAGCGCGCCGGAGACGACCGCTCCCGCCAGCCCGCCGACGCCGATGGCCGCATTGAGGTACCCGGTCGCCTCCTCGCCGGCGTGGAAGGTGGACGTCGCGAGCACGACCGTCAGCACGGACAGGCCACCGAAGGCGAAGCCGGCGACGACGTCGAGCAAGGCGAGCCCGGCGACGGGCCTGGCGATCGAGCGGGCCGAGGGTCCCGGGGCGGTCCTCGGCGACAAGGCTCGCGCGCCCGCGCTGTCGCTCGGCTCGGCGGACGGGGCCGCCGATTCCGGTGTCGCTGCCGGGGCTCCGCTCGGGCGACCCGCCGGCAGGCGCCACAGGACGGCCGCGACGACGGCGAACGAAACCGCGTTGAGCAGGAACGCGGCCGTGAGCCCCGAGAGCGAGATCAGCACCCCGCCGATCGCCGGACCCACGATGAACGCCACGTTGTCCAGGCTCGCCCACGCGCTGTTGGCAGGCCCGAGCCGGGACTCGTCGCCGACGAGCGACGGCAGGAATGCGCCGATCGTCGGCCCGAAGAACGACGAGAAGCAGGTCGCGACGATGGCCAGCGCGACGATGGGCCAGAGCGGTCCGTCCGGCCCTCCGAAGGCGACGAGGGCGGCTATCGCGAGCATGATCGCCCCGCGGGCGAGGTCGGTCGACAGGAGGACGAGCCGTCGGTCGTAGCGATCGGCGACGATGCCGGCGGGCACGGACAGGAAGACGTACGGCAGCACGCGCGCCGCACCCACGACGCCGAGGAGGACCGGGTCGTTGCTCCGCTCGTAGACGATGACGAGGAGCGCGACGAGGTACAGCCAGTCGCCGATCGAGCTGACGAACTCGCCGAAGAGCAGGCGGATGAGCGCTCCGTCGACGAGCAGCCCGCGATAGGCGCGCAGGACTCCCATCGTTCAGCCGATGAACGAGGTCGCCGGGAGGCGGACGCCCTCGAGCTCGAGCAGCTCGCGCTTGACGGCCAGGAGCTGCTCGCGGCTGCCCCACCAGTCGCCGCCGTAGCCGCCGAGGGAACCGTCGCCGGCGATGACCCGATGGCACGGGATGACGAGTCCGATCGGATTCCGGCCGACGGCCCCGCCGACCGCCCGCGCCGCGCCGGGTGAGCCGATGAGCCGGGCGAGCCGGCCGTAGCTCGTCACGCTCCCGCGCGGCACGGCCCGCACGCCCTCGAGGACGCGCCGGTCCCAGGCGGACCCGACACGCAGGTCGATCGGCAGCTCGGCGAGCCCGGCCGGCCGACCCGCGAGCGAGGCCGCGACCGCCTCGGCGGCCCGCTCCAGGAGCTCGCGGACCTCCGGCGCGATCGCCGGCCCGAGCGGTTCCGGGGTCGTTCCCGTCCGGCGGGCGACCGAATCGAGGAAGGCGCTGGTCGGGGTCAACAGCTGGAGGGCCACGAGGCCGGCCCGACCCGCGGCGACGTGGATGGCGCCCCAGGGTGCCGGCAGGACGGTGTAGGCGAGCACGGGCGGAGTGTACGGGTCGGCCCGCGGCCCGGGCGCGCGGCGAAGCGTCTGCTATACTCCCCGGGAGTATGTCAACGCACGTCGCCGCCACCGTCGCCGAGGTCCCGACCGCGCCCGTCGAGGTCCAGCTCCCGATCGAGGGGATGACCTGCGCGAGCTGCGTCAACCGCATCGAGCGGTACCTCAACCGAACGCCGGGAGTCGAGACGGCGACGGTGAACCTCGCGACCGAGATGGCCACGATCCGCTACCTGCCGGAGATCGCCGGGCGCTCGGAGCTTGTCGGGGCGATCGAAGAGGCGGGCTACGACGTCCGCCCGGAGCGGACGGCGGGCGAGGGTGACGCGGCGGTCGGCCTGGCCGCGCTCGCCGATCCCGATGCGATCGCCCGGGCGCGCGAGGCGGCCGGCCTGCGGCTCCGCGCGGTCGTGTCGATCGTCGTCGCGCTGACGATCCTCGCCGTGATGCTCTGGCCGCAGACCGCGATCTCGACCGACGACCTCAATCGCCTCGCCATCCTGCCCGCGACATTCATCCAGTGGTGGGCCGGCGGGCGGTTCTACCGGGCGGCCTGGCGGGCGGCCCGCCACGGGGCGACGAACATGGACACGCTCGTCGCCATCGGGACGAGCGCCGCGTGGGGCTACAGCGTCGCCGCGACCGTCTGGCCGGGCTTCTTCCGCGGTGCCGGCCTGGACACGGCGACCTACTTCGACAGCGCCGCGATCGTCATCGGGCTCGTCCTGCTCGGTCGCTGGCTGGAGGCGCGGGCCAAGGGCCAGGCGACCGGCGCGATCCGCCGGCTCGTCGGCCTCCAGGCCACGTCCGCCTGGCTCGTCCTGCCCGGGGGCGACGAAGAGGTGCCGCTCGAACGGGTCCAGCCGGGCGATCTCCTGCGCGTGCGAGCCGGTGACCGGATCCCGGTCGATGGGAAGATCGTCGAGGGGACATCCGCGGTCGATGAGTCGATGCTCACCGGCGAAGCCATCCCGGCCACGAAGGGCCCCGCCGACGAGGTCATCGGCGCGACCCGCAACACGACCGGTTCGTTCGTCATGCGGGCCACCCGGGTCGGCCACGACACCGCGCTCGCCCGGATCGTCGAGCTCGTCCAGCGGGCCCAGGGCTCGAAGGCGCCGATCCAGCGGCTGGCCGACCGGATCAGCGAGGTCTTCGTGCCGCTCGTCCTCCTCGCCGGCCTCGTCACGTTCGTGGCCTGGCTCCTGGTGGGACCCGAGCCGCGCCTGACCCGCGCGCTGACGACCGCGATCGCCACCGTGATCGTCGCCTGCCCGTGTGCGATGGGCCTGGCGACGCCGACGGCCATCATGGTCGGGACCGGCCGCGGAGCGGAGGCCGGCATCCTCATCAAGGGCGGCGAGGCGCTCGAGATCGCCCACCGCATCGACACCGTCATCTTCGACAAGACGGGCACCCTCACGATGGGCCGGCCCGAGGTCGTCGGGGTCGTGACGGCGGCCGGGCGCGACGCCACCGAGCTGCTCGATCTCGCGGCCTCCGCCGAACGCGGCAGCGAGCATCCATTGGGAACCGCGATCCTCGCCCGTGCCCACCTCGACGAGCTCGGCTTCCGCCCGGTGAGCGCGTTCGTGGCGGTCGCCGGCCACGGGGTCGAGGCGACGGTCGATGGGCACGTCGTCGTGGCCGGCAATGCGCGCCTCCTCGGCGATCGCGGCATCGCGCTGCCGGCCAACGACCCGGCGCACGCCGATGCGGCGCTCGCCGACGCGATCGAGACGGCCTCCGCGGAGGCGCGCACGACGGTGCTCGTCGCCGTGGACGGGGTGCTGGCCGGGGTCATCGTCATCGCCGACCCGGTCCGCCCGACATCGGCCGAGGCGGTCCGCCTCCTCACGGCGGCCGGCATCGAGGCGTGGCTCGTCACCGGCGACGCTCCGGCCGTGGCCGCGTCGGTCGGCCGGGCGGTGGGCATCCCGCCCGAACGGGTGATCGCGAGCGCGCTCCCCGCCGACAAGGCGACCCGCATCGACGAGCTCCAGGCACGTGGCCGGCGGGTGGCGATGGTCGGCGACGGGATCAACGACGCGCCTGCGCTGGCCGCCTCGGACCTCGGCATCGCGATCGGCAGCGGGGCGGACATCGCCATCGAGGCCGCGTCGGTCACGCTCGTCGGGGGTGACCCGCGCGCCGTCGCCTCGGCCATCGACCTGTCCCGCCAGTCGATGCGGATCGTCCGCCAGAACCTCTTCTGGGCGTTCGGCTACAACGTCGTGCTCATCCCCGTCGCGATGGGCGCCCTGATCCCGTTCTTCGGTGTCGGGCTGAACCCCGCCCTGGCCGCCGCGGCGATGGCGTCGAGCTCGGTGAGCGTGGTCCTGAATGCGTTGCGCCTCCGCGGCGTGCGGCTGGCCGGCGAGTCGCGCGGAGGCGGGGCGCCGAAGCCCGTGCCGGGCCAGGCGCTCGGTCGGGCCTAGACCTCGAAGCGCCGGAAGATGGCGACCGCGTTCTGGCCGCCGAAGCCGAAGCCGTTGATCATCGCGGTGTCGACTCGCGCCCTGCGCTTGACCAGCGGGACGTAGTCGAGGTCGCACTCGGGCAGGTCTGGGTTCTCGAGGTTGGCCGTCGGTGGGATGACGCCATCGCGGATGGCACCGAGGGCCGTCAGCGCCGAGACGGCGCCCGCCGCGCCCAGCAGGTGACCGACCATCGACTTGGGCGAGCTGATCGGGACGTGCGCGGCGCGTGGACCGAAGGCCGCCTTGATCGCCCGGGTCTCTGTCACGTCGTTGAGCGGCGTCGAGGTGCCGTGAGCGACGATGTAGTCGATGTCGGTCGGCCCCACTCCCGCGTCGCGGAGGGCACGGGTCATCGCCATCGCCGCGCCCCGACCGGTAGGCTCCGGGGCGCTGATGTGGAACGCGTCGGCGGTCAGCGACGCCCCGATGAGCTCCGCCTGGATCAGGTGGCCGGCCCCGCGGGCGAGCGCGTGAGCCACCGACTCGACGACGGCGACCGCCGCGCCCTCACCGAACAGGAAGCCGTCGCGATCGCGGTCGAACGGGCGCGAGGCATGGGTGGGGTCGTCGTTGCGCTTCGAGAGGGCGCCCATGTTGCCGAGCGCGGCGAACGCGATGGGCAGGAGGGCCGCTTCGGACCCGCCCGTGATGACCACGTCGCTCTCCCCCGAGCGGATGAGGCGGAGCGCGTCCTGGAACGCGATGACGCTGCTCGCACAGGCCGCCACCTGGGTGATGACGGCTCCGGTGAGCCCATATTTCATGCTGACGAGGGCCGCGGCCATCGATCCCGACAGGGCCGGGATCGCGAACGGACTGACCTGGCCCGGGCCCTTCGTCGCCAGGGTCGCCGTTCCCTCGATGACCTGTTCCATGCCGCCGCCGCCCGTGTTGAGGACCACGGCCGCCCGATCGCGCGCCTCGATCGGCCAGTCGGCGAAGTCCAGCCCGGCGTGGTCCACGGCTTCGGTGGCCGCAGCCATCGCGAAGTGGATGAACCGGCTCATCCGACGGGCCATCTTGCGGTCCATCACCGTCGCCGGATCGAAGTCCTTGACCTCGGCCGCGATGCGGACGTCGAAGCCGGTCGCGTCGAAGGAGGTGATCGGCCCGGCCCCGGAGACCCCTTCGGTCAGGTTGGCCCAGAAGGTGGCTGCGTCGTTGCCGATCGGCGTCACCGCACCGATCCCGGTCACCACGGCTCGACGGGCGGGGTCATCACTCGGCGGCACGCAGGGTCACCTCAATCTCGAAGGGTTGGGTGGATTGTATCCGGGCACCGGCGGTCGCTCGGGCGGTCGGCGTCGCTCGGGGCGTTCGGTGCCCCTCGGCCACCCGGGGCCGCGGCCCCACTCGACCCGCCGCCCATCGAACGCGGCCTGTCCGGAGGGCCTCCCGCCGGCGATGCCCCTCGGGGCATCTTCCCGGAAACTCGCAGATCCGTGCGACGGTGGGCCCTCGAATCACGCTGGTTCGATGCCCCAGAGGACATCACAGGGGTTTCGCCGGGCATCACAGGGATTCTGTCCGCATCTCCGGGAGCCGTCGTGGAGGCGCAACTCTCGCGCGGATCGGGACCGACCTGCGACGGCGCCACGGCCAGCGAACGTGCACGCTCGCCGGTCGTCCTCGATCCCCGTGATGCCCCCAGCGGGCATCACCGCGGGCCTCGACGAGGGCCGGTCCGGGCACGGATGCTCGCCCGGAGATTGCGATGCCCCGACGGGCATCGACGAGGGGGGTCTCCGCCCGGAGCCCTCGCACGGATCGGCGAGGGTCGAAGTCCGTGGCCCGACGCGGTGGACCCGGCGTCACGACCGCCGAGTCGGATCGCTCAGTCCCCGTCGTAGCGCCTGAAGATGACCGCGCCGTTGTGGCCGCCGAGCCCGATGTTGCTCGACATGGCGTAGCGCACGGGGAGGGGCGTCGCGTCGGTAAGCACCCAGAGGTCGCACTCGGGATCCGGCTCGCGGTAGTTGATCGTCGGCGGGACGCACTGCTCGGCGACGGACATGACGGTCGCGAAGGCCTCGAACGCTCCGGCGGCGCCCATCATGTGGCCGGTCATCGACTTCGTCGCGCTGACCGCGAGCGACTTGCGAGCCCCGGACGCCCGGTCGCCGAAGACGGTCCAGATCGCCTCGGCCTCGCGCTTGTCGCCGAGCGGCGTGCCGGTGCCGTGCGGGTTGATCATGTCGACCTCGTCGGCCGGGACGCCGCGCCGGTCGAGGGCCATCTTCATCGCCCGGGCCGAGCCCGCCCCACCGGCGATCGGCTGGATCATGTCCCAGCCATCGGCGGCCGAGCCGTAGCCCACGACCTCGGCATAGATCTTCGCGCCGCGCGCCTTGGCCAGCTCCATGTCCTCGAGGAAGAGCGAGCCGGCCCCCTCGCCGAGCACGAAGCCGTCGCGCGTCTTGTCGAACGGCCGCGACACCGTCTCGTGCCCGCCGCCGGGGAGCGGCATGGCCAGGCCGCGCATGTTGCCGAACCCCGCGTGGGCCACCTCGAGGAGCGGCATCTCGCAGGAGCCGCTGATGACCGCGATGCAGTCGCCGCGGCGGATCGCCTCGGCGCCCTCGGCCACGTTGTGGGTGCCGGTCGCGCAGGCGGACACGATGCAGATGTTGTGGCCGATCGCGCCGGTCTCGATCGCGATCATCCCCGAGGTCGAGTCGACCAGGCCGTTGGCGATGAACGTGGGCGGGACCGCCCGGGGGCCGCGCTCCTGGAGGATGCGCCAGCTGTCGATCATGAGCTGCTGGCCGCCCGCGCCCGATCCGAAGACGACCCCGACCTCCTCGCGGTTCGAGTCGTCGATCTCGAAGCCGGAATCGGCCACCGCCTGCTTGGCGGCGGCGACCCCGTACTGGAGGCTGATCTCGGTCCGCCGCACCGACTTCGCGTCGAGCCACGCCAGGGGGTCGAAGTCGCGGACCTCGCCGGCCGTCTTCGCCTCGTAGCGGCTCACGTCGAATCGGGTGATCTCGCCGAGACCGCTCCGGCCGTTGAGGAGGTTGTCCCAGACGGTCCGCTTGTCGTTGCCGACCGGGCTGATGACGCCAAGGCCGGTGACCGCCACGCGGCGGTTGTAGTCGGGAGTGCGCACTCGGTTTCGTTCCTCTGGTGGTACGGGCTATCAGGCGAGGGTCGGGCTGGGGCTGGTGAAGGGCACGGCGAGGCGATCGGGTGCCGCCTGGTCGTCGGTGGCGAAGGCTTCGACGTCGGGGGCGATCCGCTTGATGAGGCCCGTGAGCACCCGTCCGGGACCGACCTCGATGAAGGCCTCGACGCCGTCGGCGACCATGCGCTCGACGCCGGTCACCCAGTCGACGCCGGTCGTCAGGTGGTCGACGAGTTCCGCGCGGCAGGCCTCGGCCGTCGTCAGCGGCCGCCCGTCGGCGTTGGCCCGCAGCGGCGGGTGCGGGTCGGCGAACGAGACGCTTGCCAGGATCGCCCGCATGCCCGCGGCGGCCTCGGCCATGAGCGGCGAATGGGCCGCCACGCTGACGGGCAGCTCGATCGCGCGGCGGGCACCGAGCTCCTTCGCGATCGTCAGTGCCGCCTCCACGGCCGGGCGCTCACCCGACATGACGACCTGGCCAGGGGAGTTGCGATTCGCCACTCCGAAGGTCCCGTGGCGGCTCGCCGCGGCGACGAGCTCGGGCAGGCGGGCGTCATCGAGCCCGATGATCGCGGCCATCCGGCCCTCGCGCCCGGCTCCGGATCGCTGCATCTGGTGGCCGCGCTCGCGGACGAGGCGGAGCCCCTCGGCGAGCGGCACGACCCCGGCCGCCACGAGGGCGCTGTACTGCCCCATCGAGTGGCCGGCGCAGAACGCCGGCTCGGGCGCGGCGATCCCGAGGGCGGCCCAGCGCTCGCGGAGGGCGGCGAGGTACGCGATCGAGGTCGCGAGCAGGGCCGGCTGGGCGTTGATCGTCAGGTCGAGTTCCTTGGCGGGACCCTCGAAGGCGAGTCGGCTGATGGGCTCGCCCAGGGCGGCGTCGGCTTCGGCGAAGATGGCCGCGGCTGCCGGTGAGGCGGCCGCCAGGGCCTGGCCCATGCCGACCGATTGCGATCCCTGGCCGGGGAAGACGAACGCGAACCTTGTCATGCGCTCCCGAGTGTTGGGCGGTGTCGAGTGTGAGCCGTGCTGGGGACGGCGCTCCGAGCGTACCCGTCGGAGCACCGTCCACGCGTCGGAAAGCGTGCGACATTGCACGGAATCCCGGCGCCGTCGTACGCTTTGGGCGATGGCCGACGACCACCCGCTCCACGCTCGCCGCCCGCCCGCACCCCTGCGCTCGACTCGACCGATGGCGCCCCGACGGGCGATCGCCCGGATGTTCGAGGCGGACCTGTCGGCCCCGGTCGTGAACGCCGGCCTCCGGACTTCCAATCCCCGCGAGCTGTCCGAGCGCGTCGCGATGGGCCGCGCGCTGTGGCGCGAGCTCGTCGTCGGCTTCGCGTCCCAGCTCGGCGGACTGCGTCTCGGGTTCACCCAGCTCGCCGCGCTGTACGTGCTCGCCGACGGCGGCGTGACGACCGTCTCGGATCTCGCGGACGCGCTCGGCCGATCCCCGTCCGCCACCTCGCGGCTCGTCGACGGCCTCGTCCGGCGACGGCTCGTCGAGCGCCGCCTCGAGATCGAGGACCGGCGCCAGAAGACGCTCTGGCTGACCCAGCGCGGCAAGGCGCTCCTGCGGGTCGTCGACCGGGCGCGCGCCGACCAGTTCCTCTCCGCGCTGCGCCCGATGCCCTCCGCCGAGCGCGCCCTCATCGCGATGGGCGTTGCCGCGCTCGCGACCCACGCCATCTCGCGCCGCGGCCGGCTGATCAAGGCGCCCCGCGAGTAGCCCCGGTCAGCCGCAGAAGCGGCGGACGACGTCGTACAGGACGGGGAGACCGAAGCGGAGAGCGTCGAGCGAGACACGCTCGTCGACCCCGTGGAAGCGCTCGAGGAAACGCTCGTCGGGGGCGAGCCGGAGCGGGGAGAAGCCGTACGTCGGGACGCCGAGCTTGAGGCTCGTGTACTTCGCGTCGGTCGCGAACGGGGCCATGATCGGCACCGGCACCGCGACCGGGTCATGGTCCTGGAGCGTGGCGACGAGGATCCGGTAGAGGTCCGAATCGATCGACGCCTCGACCGGGTCGCCGGACACGACGATCTCGACGTCGAGCGTCGCCCACAGCTCCTCGCCGATGCGCCGGCGGAGGATCTCGCGCATGGCCGGCTCGTCCGTGCCGGGTAGCGTCCGGACGTCGATCTCGATGATCACCTCGCCCGGGATGACGTTGTGCTTGATGCCTGCCCGGATGACGTTCGGGCTGACGGTGTCGCGGAGCAGCGCGTTCGCGGCCCGTGCATACATCGGGTCGCACAGCGCGTCGGCCGCGGCCGAGGCGCGCCCCGGTTCGGGTCCGGTCAGAGCGTCGATCGCGCGGGCCGTCGACGGCGCCGCCCCGCGCACCGCGGCGAAGAACCGGTCCATGGCGGGCGTCATCCGGATGGGCCCCGGTTCCGCGATCCGGTCGACGATGCGGGCCGCCCGGACCGCCGCGTTGTCTGCGCGCGGCATCGAGCCGTGGCCCCATGTGCCTTGGACGGTGAAGCGATAGTCGATGAAGCCCTTCTCGGCGACGCCGATCGGGTAGAAGCGCACACCGCCGAGCTCAGTCGAGACGCCGCCGCACTCGTTGATCGCACCGTCGGCCTGGAACCAATCCGGGCGGTTGTC
>DASVIK010000381.1:0-6746 GCA_036382135.1 Candidatus Limnocylindrales bacterium
GTGCGCTCGTTCGAGCAGCACGGGACGCCCGTCCGCCAGGTACGCCGCGAGCGCCGCACGTGCCGGCCGGCCCAGGAGTCCGATCCGCTCCTTGCGCCCCTTGCCCATGACCCGGAGCTCGCCCCGGCGCAGGTCGAGGTCGGCGGCCGGGGCCGACGCCAGCTCGCCGATCCGGAGCCCGGCCGCATAGGCGGTCTCGACGATGGCCCGGTCGCGCAGGGCGAGTGCGGCCCGCAGGTCCCGGCCGGCGGGCGTGCCCGCGAGGGGCGCGGCCTTGGGTCCACTCGCGCCGGCGGGACCATCCTCGGCCACGTCGTCGTCCACGGCGGCCAGGAGCCGTTCGACCTGTTCGACCTCGAGCACGCGCGGCAGGCGCCGCGGCAGGCGTGGCGTCGCGAGCGAGCCCCACGGATCGCCGGCGGCGAGACCCGCCCGCGTCGCGAACCGATAGAACGAGCGGAGCGCGGCCAGGCGCTGCGCGACCGAGCTCCGGGCGTGCCCGTCGCTCAGGGTCGCGAGGTAGGAGCGCAGCTCGAGGCGGCCGGGGGTCCGCCAGTCGATCCCGCGTTCGTCGAGCCAGGCGAGGTACGCGCCGACGGCCGTCGCATAGGCGCGCCGGGTGTTGGGAGAAGCGTCACGCGCCTCGAGCGCGGTCAGGAACCGGTCGAGCGCCGCCGGGCGGTCGAGCGCGCTCGTCACGCTCCGGGGGTGCTCCGTGCCCGCTTCGTGCGGCGGGTTGCCGTCGTTCGCGCCGCCGCGCTCCCACCGGTCGAGCCGGACCGTCGATGCCCGGCCGGTCGTCCCGCGGCGGCCGGACGACCGCGCCGAGCGGGCTTGACGAGGGCCGCGGCATCCGCCGGCCCACCGGCGAGGCGCTGGCCGACGACCGACGCGTCGCCCGGCAGCTGGACGGCGGCTCCGCAGCGCAGGCAGATGGCCTTCCCGTCGGCGGCCTTGGCGATCGGTCCGTCGTCGGTGTCGTGGACGGCCCCGACGGGTTCGCGCGACGTCGTGAAGTCGCAGGTCGGATAGCGCGAGCAGCCCCAGAACAGGCTGCCGGTCCGGCGGGCGCGCCGGGTCGCGAGATGGCCTTCACCGCACTGCGGGCAGGGCACCTCGAAGGGCAGCTGGGCGGGCGGCTGCGGCCCGGTCTTGTGGATGTACTTGCAGTCCGGGTAGCGCGAGCAGCCCGCGAACGGGCCGAACCGGCCGCGCTTGGTTACGAGGACGCCGCCATCCGTCGCGTTGCACTCCGGGCACGGGTCGCCGGTCCCGGCGACGGCAGGCAGCTCCTCTCCGGGGAGCGGCCGCGACTCCTTGTGCTCCGGGTAGAGCGAGCAGGCGAGGAAGCGCCCGTTGCGGCCGAGCCGGATGACCATCGGGTGGCCGAGGGAGCACAGCTCGTCGGTCGCCTCGGTGGTGAAGTCCCTGCGCTTGAGCTCGCGCCGCTTCTCGTCGACCAGCTCGCGCAGTGGGCCGTAGAACTCGCGCAGGAGCGGCACCCAGGCTCGTTCGCCCCGGGCGACTTCGTCGAGTCGCTCCTCCATCCGGGCCGTGAACTCGAGGTCGACGAACTCTCCGAAGTGCTCGACGAGCAGGTCGGTCACGATCTCGGCCACGATCTCGGGGCGGAGCCGCTTCTCGACGACCTTGACGTAGCCGCGGTCGGTGATCGTGGAGATCGTCGCCGCGTACGTCGAGGGCCGACCGATGCCGTGCTCTTCGAGCGCCTTGATGAGGGTCGCCTCGGTGTACCGGGGCGGCGGCTCCGTGAAGTGCTGGGTCGGGCGGACGTCGTCGACCGACGTGACGTCGCCGACCGCGAGGGACGGCGCGGTCTGCTCCTCTTCGCGCTCGTCGGCCTCGTCGTCCCGACCCTCCGTGTAGACCCGGCTGAAGCCGTCGAAGACCGTGCGCGTGGTGGTCGAGCGGAGCCCGTAGCGGCCGGCCGCCAGCTCGATCGTCGTCGTCTCCATCTCCTTGGCGGCCATCTGCGACGCGATCGCGCGCTGCCAGATGAGGCGGTACAGACGGGCCTCGTCCGACTTGAGGAACCTGGCCATGGATTCCGGGTCGCGCCGGAAGCTCGTCGGGCGGATCGACTCGTGGGCTTCCTGGGCGCCCTTCGACTTTGTCTTGTACACGCGGCCCTTGGGCATCGTGTAGCGGGGCCCATAGCGGTCGCCGATCACTTCGCGCGCCTCGCCCATCGCCACGCCGGCGATCGCGGTCGAGTCCGTGCGCATATAGGTGATGAGCCCGGTCTGGCCATCGGCGGTCTCGGCTCCCTCGTACAGCCGCTGGGCGACCGACATCGTCCGCTTGGGGCTGAAGCCGAGCTTGCGGCTCGCCTCCTGCTGGAGGGTGCTCGTGGTGAACGGCGCGGCAGGGCTCCGGGTGACCGGTCGGGTGCCCGTCTTCTCCACGACCGGCTCCGACGCGCGGAGCGCGGCCGCGTGGATCTCGGCGCTCTTGCCCTCCGCGATCTCGGCGACCTCGCCGTCGATGCGGACGAGATCCGCGGTGAACGTGGCACCGGCAGCCGTGCGCAGGGCGACCTCGATCGTCCAGTACTCGCGGGCGACGAAGCGGCCGATCTCGCGCTCGCGGTCGACGACGATGCGGACCGCCACGGACTGGACGCGGCCGGCCGAGAGGCCACCGCGGACCTTGCGCGAAAGCAGCGGGCTCAGGGTGTAGCCCACGAGCCGATCGACGATGCGCCGGGTCTGCTGCGCATCGACCAGGTTCGTGTCGATCTGGCGGGGATGGGCGAACGCGTCGAGCACGGCGCCCCGGGTGATCTCGTTGAACGTCACGCGCTGGGTGCGCGCCGGATCCATCTCGGTCGCCTCGGCGACATGCCAGGCGATCGCCTCGCCTTCCCGATCGAGGTCGGTGGCCAGGTAGATGGCATCCGCCTTGCGGGCAGCCTTGGCGATCTGGTCCACCTGCTTGCGCCGGTCGTCCGGCACGACGTACTCGGGCGCGAAGTCGTGGTCGACATCGACGCCGAACTTGCCCTTGCCGGGGTTCTCGGGCAGGTCCCGGACGTGGCCATACGAGGCGAGGACCGTGTAGTCGGAACCCAGGTACCGTTCGATCGTCTTCGCCTTGGCCGGCGACTCGACGATCACGAGATTGCGCGTCATCGCGGGGGAGTCTAGCACCCGACTCCTGCACGACCCGTCACCGGCGCCTCACTCGGGCCTCATCCGCGCCTCACCGGAGGCGCTGCGGCGAGCGTTGCAGCGGCCGTCGCGGGGCGCGCTCAGACGTCGCGGATGCGCTGGAGGAAGCCCTCGTCGATCTCAGGCTCCTCCTCGACGACCGGCTCGACGCCGGCCTCCGGCGCTCCGGCCGCGAGCCCCCGACCGGGCTCCTGGCGGCCCATCCGATCGAACCCGGCCATCGACTTCGCCGGCACCTCGATGAAGCGCACGAACGCCACCGGGAAGACGAACGTGGAGGCCGAGTCGTCGACGAAGATCGGCCGGTTGCCGTTCATCATCCGCAGGTTCGTGCAGATGATCAGGCCGTCGACGGGCGTAGGCAGCGCGTCGAGGTCGGCCAGGAGCGGCTGTTCGCTCAGGAGGTGCAGGACGACGTCGCGGATCATGGCCGGCGGTCTGCGGTCCGGTCAGTCGTGGTAGAAGTCGATGACCAGTCGGACCCGTCCGTGCGCGACCCAGATCCCGATCCCGCACTTCTTGTACGCCGGGTTCATGAGGTTCGCGTAGTGGCAATACCCGCTGCAGGGCTTCTCGTTCTGGAAGAAGAGGTGGGTGCCCAGCACCGAGGCGAAGGCGTTCGGCGCGGACCGGCAGCCGATGTTCTCCGCCGCCCAGCCGCTGTAGCCGGCGCGATGGAGCCGGTCCGTCGGCGTCCCGTTGATGAAGTGATCGCAGGCGCCGCCCGTCGCGAGCAGCTTCGCGTACGGACGCGACACCTTGTTCGAGAGGCCGGCGTCGAGCACGATCGGCGCCGTCGAGAGGCCGCCCGGGCTGCTGCACGAGCCGGACGACGTCACCCAGCCGCCGGTCCGCGTGCAGTTCATGAGCCTGAGGTAATACGCTTCGACGGCCCCCCAGCTGCCGCTACCGACCGTGCCACCCGACGCGTGCGGGATCGGCTTCGGCTTCGGCTTCGGCGACTTGGCCACCGTCTTCGTCGTGGTGCCGCCACCGGCCGCCTTGACCGGCTTGCTCACGGTCGCACGGGCACTGATCGCCCGGTCGAGCGGGATCCCGCTGATCGACGTGGCGGTCGTTCCGACGGTCATGACGACCTTCGCCCCGACCGGCAGCAGCGACGACGGGGTGAACACGAGGACCGTGTCGCGCTCGACCCACGTGACCTTGCCGGCGATGCGGCGTCCGTCGGCCGTGGCCGACCATGCGGCCGCCGTCGACGTCCGGTCCATCCGCTCGGTGAAGCGGACCGAGAGTGCGGCCGCCCGGGCGATGTCGGTCGTGCCGTTGCGCGGCCGGAACCGAACGACTTCCGGTGCGCGGATCGGCGTGACGCTCAACGCGTCGGGCGCTTCGATCGTCGCGCCGTCCTCGTCGGAGATCGACCCGTCGAGGCTCACGCGGTACGCGATGGCCGGATCGAGCGGCGCGGACGGCGTGAACGTGAAGCCCGCGTTGGCGTCGGGACCGCTGGCGGGGCCGATCGTGCCTGCGACGGCCGGATCGATGTGGAACGCGGCTTTCGCCTGAGCGACGTCGACGGGGTGGTCGAACGTGACGGTGAACGCGGTGCGAGCCGCCACGCCCGTCGGGAGCGGAGCGGTGGCCACGATCGTCGCCCGGGTGGGCGCGCGGGTGACGAACGCGGCGCGGGTGGGCGTGTCGAGCTTGCGGCCGGTCGTATCGGTGGCCGCCGTGCCGACGGTGATCGTGTACAGCGTCGCGGGCGCCCAGGCGGCGGTCGGGCGGATCGTCAGAGCCTGGGACGCGGTATCCCAGCTGAGCGAGATCGTCGCAGCCGGGCTGACGGTGACGGCGGCGGCGACCGACGCGCGGTCCATCCCCCTGGAGAACGCCACGTCCACGCCTGCGCTCGGGGCCACGCCCGAGCGGACGGCCGGACCGAATGCGGTGCTCGCCACCGGGGCCGGCGAGGAGGCCGGGACGGCGGCGGTCTGCCGCGGCGTGAAGATCCCGAGCGCACCGAGCCCGAGCACGCCGCCCACGCCAAGCGCCAGCACGACCCGCATCGCGATCGAGCGCCGAAGCATGATCGGCACGTAGATCGGCAGCAGGATCGGCAGCGCGAGGATCGCAGCAGCGAGCTTTCGCAATAGACAGTCTCCTGGCGCGAGGCTGGGGCCCGACGGCGTTGCGCGGCTGTCTGGCCGTGGAGTGGTGAGACTCCACTGGTCGCCGGGTACCCTACCACCGGGCTCACGAGACTGGCAAACGCTGCCCGGTGCGTGCGCGCCCCGTCAGGCGACGGCCGAGCCCGCGAGACGACCCGCGAGGCGATGCCGCCCGTACGCCACGCTGACCAGGCCCCGCATCTCGAGCAGGGTGAGGGCGCCGAGGATGGTTGCGACGGGCTGACCCGTCGAGCGAGCCAGCTCGTCCGTGGTCGTGGCGCCTCGGGCGAGCGCCGTCACGAGCGTCCGTTCGACCAGGCCGAGCTCCACCTCGGCCGCGGTCTGCGGTCCCCCGACCCGGGCGCCCACCAGCTCCAGGTCGGCGATGAGGTCCGGGATTGTCGCGACCATCCGGGCTACACCCTCGTTCTCGTGGAGGAACGCCAGGCAACCGGCCGAGCCCGGCGCGTCGAGCCCTCCGGGCACGAGATAGCACTCGCGACCCTGCTCGAGCGCCCAGCTGGCGGTGACCAGGGCGCCGCTCCGTAGCGGCGCCTCGACGACGATGGTCGCGTCGGCCAGGCCGCTTATGAGCCGGTTGCGCCGGGGGAACGTGCCCCGCGTCGCCCGTGTGTCTGGGTAGAACTCCGAGACGACCGCCCCGCCGCCGGCCACGATCTCGTCGGCCAGTCCCGCGTGGGCCCGCGGGAACAGCCGTGCGTGACCGCTGCCGAGGACGGCGACGGTGGGGATGCCCGCGGCCACGCACGCGGCATGCGCGGCGCCGTCGATGCCGAGCGCGAGGCCGGACACGACGGTGGCGCCCACGTCGGCCAACGCGGCGGCGATCCGGGCCGCCAGGCGACGCCCGAACTCCGTCGGCCGCCGGGTGCCGACGACCGCCACGGCGTGGACGCGCTCCATGGCCCCCGCGTCCCCGCGCACGAACAGGAGGTGCGGCGGCAGTTCGATCGCCAGGAGCCGACGGGGAAAGGTGGGGTCGTCCAGGGTGAGGACGGTCACGCCCGTCTCCCGCACCCGGCCCACGATCGACTCCGGGTCCGCGGCGGCCACGACGACCCGCGCCGCGACGTCCGCGTCGACGAAGTGGCGCGGGTCGATCGGATCGACGAGTCGGGCCGCGCCATCCGCCCGGCGCGCGACCTCCAGGATCGAACGACCGCTCCCGAACCGGCGCAGCAGCGAGCCGAAACCGACCGGACCGAGCCCACCGACCGACGCGAGCACGACCCAGGCATCGCGTTCGACTGCGTCGCCGCCGAGCCTCGGCACCGGCGGGTCCGTCTCACCGGCCGCACCGCGCGTCCCGATGCCGAGCATCAGGCGGCCCCCTGGCGACCGAGCGTCAACGAGGGATCCCGGTAGCGGGCCGCCTCCTCGAGGGCGCTCGCGGCGACCCGCT
>DASVIK010000382.1:0-1923 GCA_036382135.1 Candidatus Limnocylindrales bacterium
CCGCCACGCGCCGGCCGCGTACGCCGATCGTGAGCCGGGCGGGCTCGGCGGCTTCGTCGCGATGCTCGCTCCGCGCCTGGAGCTGATCCGCGATCTCCTCGCGCCGACAGGCTCCTTCTACCTCCACCTCGACGCACGCACGGTCCACGCCGCGAAGCTGCTGTGCGACGAGATCTTCGGGGCGGCGGGCTTCCGCAACCACCTCGTCTGGGTCTATGCGGGTCGCGAGCTCGCCCGCCGCCGCTACAACGCGAAGCACGACGACATCCTCTTCTACACGCGCGGCCGGACCTGGACGTTCCATCCCGAGCGGATCCTCGAGCCGCTCCGCGAAAGCTCGCGCCGGGCGCTCTCGCGGCACGTCGACGACGCCGGGCGCCCCTTCGTCATCCGCTACCGCGAGGGCGGCGGATTCGCTCCCGTCGACCAGCCCGGGCGGACGTATCGCCAGCTCGTCCCCGCCGGGACGCTGCCGCGCGACTGGTTCACGGCGGACTTCGCCCGCAAGTCGCAGCGGACGGGCTACCCCACCCAGAAGCCGGAGGCCCTCCTGGCGCGACTCATCGCCGCGTCGAGCGAGCCGGGCGACCTCGTCGCGGACCTGTTCGCCGGGTCGGGGACGGTGCCGGCCGTGGCGGCGGCCCTCGACCGGCGCTGGCTCGCCGCGGACGACAGCCCGGCGGCGATCGCTGCAACACGCCGGCGGCTCCTGGCGCTTCCCGATCGGGGGGGCGGCTTCGAGGTCGCTGCGCTCGAGGACGCGATGCCGCCACCGGCGTCCCTCGATCTCGTCATCCGCCGAGTCCCGGGCGCGGGGCGAGCGGACGCGGGCAGCCTCGAGATCGACGGGTCCATCGATGCCCTGCGCGACGTGGTGGCATGGGCGGTCGGGACCCGCCGGAGCGCCCTCGCGGACCCGCTCGTGGCCAGTGCGGCAAGCGCAGACGTCGCGTGGACCGACCCGTTCGTGGCCCGCGCGACGGCCGCGCGCGATGCCTGGACCGGCGAGATGGCGACGACGCTCCCCGCGGACGGGACGGAATCAGGAGAAACCGGCCGCGCGTGGACGGCCTCCGGCGGCGCGATCGACGTGCCCTTCAGCGGGTAGGGGCCACGCCCGGGTCGCTCGCCCCGTGGAACCGGGCCGAACGTCCCGTGCTCGCAGCCCCGCCGCGCGCGATGATCGCGGGAACGCATGTCGACGAAGCCGACCAGCCAGGAGGATCCGCGATGAAGGTGGCCCAGGTGATGACTCGCCAGGTGGCCGCCGTGCGGCCCGAGACGCCCCTCCGGGACGTCGCAGCGCTGATGGTGAGCAAGGGGATCAGCGGCGTCCCGGTCGTCGGGGACGACGGCTCCGTCCTCGGCGTGGTGTCCGAGGCCGACTTCGTGATCAAGGAGCGGGGCCCGGAGGCCGTCCACCACCGCCTCCTCGCGCGCGTCTTCGGGGAGTCCCGCCAGACACGCGCGGAGCTCGCCAAGATCGAGGCCCAGACGGCCGGCGCGGCAATGACGAGCCCCGCGATCACGGTCAAGGCGACCGACACGCTGCGCTGGGCCGCCGAGCAGATGGCCGCCCGAAAGATCAACCGCCTGCCCGTCGTCGAGGGCGCGCTGCTCGTCGGGATCATCACCCGTGCCGACGTGGTCCGGGCCTTCGTCCGCCCCGACGGAGAGCTTGCGCGACTCGTTCGCGAGGAGGTCCTGGCCAAGACGGCCTTCTGGCTCGAGCCGGAGATCTTCGTCGTCGACGTCAAGGACGGGGTCGTCCATCTCGGCGGTCGCGTGGAACGCCGCTCGCTGGCCGAGACGATCGTCGAGGTCATCCGCGATCTCGGCGGCGTCGTCGGCGTCACGTCCGACCTCAGCTGGGAGCTCGACGACGTCGGTGGCCACCCGGCCGGCGACGAGGTCCCCGACGCC
>DASVIK010000383.1:0-9416 GCA_036382135.1 Candidatus Limnocylindrales bacterium
CCGCCTATCGTAGTTGACGGGTACCCACCGGCCTGCCTACGGTGCGGCCATCGGTTCGGGTGCGTCGGCGACGCAGGAACAACGGAGGAAGGACCGGGTGAGCGGGGACGGGACGCGGCAGCGCCAGGTCGTCGCGATGGGTGGGGGCGGGTTCAGCATTGAGGCGGACAACCCGCTCCTCGACGACTTCGTCCTCGGCCTGGTGGGCGGCGCGGGAGGCGGTGGGCGGCCGCAGGTCTGCTTCGTCCCGACGGCCTCCGGCGACGCGCCGATGTACGTCCGGAACTTCTACGACGGCTTCGCCGGCAAGGCCGAGGCGAGCTGGCTGCCGCTGTTCGAGCGCGACAGGCGCGACCTTCGCGCGTTCCTCCTCGCCCAGGACGTGATCTACGTAGGTGGGGGCAACACGGAGAACATGCTCGCGATCTGGCGGCTCCACGGCGTGGACACGATCCTCCGCGAGGCCTGGGAGGGCGGCGTCGTGATGACCGGGCTCTCGGCCGGCTCCATCTGCTGGTTCGAGTCGGGCGTCACCGACTCCTTCGGACCAGGCCTCGCGCCGCTGCTCGACGGGCTCGGGATTCTCCCCGGCAGCCACTGCCCCCACTACGACGGCGAAGCGCTGCGCCGACCGCAGTACCACGGGCTCGTCGCCGACGGCCTCGCGAACGGGTTCGCCGCCGACGACGGGGCCGCCCTGCATTTCGTCGGGACCGAGCTGGCGGAGGTCGTCACCTCGCGTGAGTCGGCGGGCGCCTACCGGGTCGAAGTCGTGGACGGGCACGTCGTCGAGACGAGGCTGCCGAGTCGCTACCTCGGCGCCTGACGATGCTGCGCCCACGCTACCCGCTGCTCACCGAGCGTCTCCTGCTCCGCCCGTTCCGCGACACGGACCTGGACGCGCTCTGCGTCATCGACGGCGACCCGGTCATCACGCGCTACCTGTACTGGGGGCCCCGTTCCCGGGCCGAGGTCCGGACGTCGCTCGCGCGGCGCAAGAAGATGACGGCGATCGAGAGGGAGGGCGATGCCATCCGGCTGGCCGTCGTCGTCCGGGACGCCGGGACGCTGGTGGGCGACGTCAGCCTCCAATACCGGAGCCGGGAGCACGGCCAGGGCGAGATCGGCTTCGTCCTGCATCCCGATCACCACGGCCGGGGCTATGCGACCGAGGCGACGACCGTCCTGCTGCACCTGGGGTTCGAGGAGCTCGGCCTCCATCGGATCGTCGGCCGGTGCGATCCGCGGAACACCGCGTCGGCTCGCCTCATGGAGCGCCTCGGGATGCGTCGCGAGGCCCGCCTCCGGGAGACCGAGCTCGTCAAGGGCGAGTGGTGCGACGAGCTGGTGTACGCGATGCTCGCCGCCGAGTGGCAGGCCCGGCCGCGACCGGCCTCTGTGCCTCAGCGGGGCACCGTCGTCGGGGGGGCCTCGTGACGGAGCCCGGGCTGTGCGGCGGATGTCGCCACGGCCGGGCGATCCGCTCGGGGCGCGGCTCGATCTTCTGGCTCTGCCGCCGGTCGGCGACGGACCGGCGGTTCGCGCGCTACCCCAGCCTGCCCGTCCTGGCCTGCCCCGGCTTCGAGGGGACGACGAGCGCGTCCGCTCTCCCCGCGTCGGACGACCGGGACGACGCGGGCCGCGCTCAGGAGCCGGGATCTGCCTGACGCCGGCTCGCGCTGGGTTCGCCCGGGTCCGGCGCGACCGTCGATGCAAGTGCCCTTGCGATAGCAACGCAAGGCTGGTTTACAAGTCGCACCGGTTCTCGTAGCCTTCGGGGAGTCCGGCCAGCGACCCGATCCTCACGCCGGGACCATGATGGGCGATCTGTCACGAGGAGCCACAGTGTCCTTCGGAGAAACGGTCATCCTGTCGGCGTTCGCCGGCTTCACGATCTACCTGGGCCTGCCGGTCGGCCGCCTTCGGAACATCTCGACCACCTGGCAGGCGATGCTCACGACCGGGGCCGCCGGGGTGATCCTGTTCCTCATCTACGACGTCCTCGCCCAGGCGCTGGAGCCCGTCCACGAGACGCTCGCGGCCGCCACGAGCGGCACGGGTCCGGTCGGGTCGTTCGCCGTGGATGCCCTGGCGCTCGGCGGAAGCATCGCGCTCGGGCTCCTGTCGGTGACCTGGGTGACCGTCCGACTTCGGGCACGCACCTCCGGCGGCGCGCTGCCGCGCCAGATCGCCCTCGGCACGGCCATCGGCCTGGGCCTCCACAACTTCTCCGAGGGGCTGGCCATCGGCCAATCGTCCGCGACGGGTGCCACGTCGCTCGCGCTCGTCCTGGTCATCGGGTTCGCGCTCCACAACGCCACCGAGGGTTTCGGCATCGCCGCCCCGCTCACGTCGGGCGACCTGCCGAGCTGGTCCTTCCTCGGCTTGACCGGGCTCATCGGCGGCGGGCCCACGTTCGTCGGCGGCCTGGTCGGCTACTCCTTCGTGTCGCCGCTCCTCTCGATCGTCTTCCTCGGCCTCGCCACGGGCGCCCTCATCTACGTCTTCAACGAGATGGTGGCGGTGTCCCGACGGATGGCCGTGCCGATGGCCGCCGGGACGGCGCTCGTCATCGGCCTGCTCATCGGGTTCGGGACGGACTTCATCCTGTCCGCCGCAGGGGCCTGAGCCGGGCGGGGCAGCGCGTTCGGGCCGCCGAAACCTCGAGGTGACCCCGATCAGGCGGCGAGTTCGGGGCGGCCGAAGAGATCGCCCTGACCGAACTTGATCCCGAGCCGGTGCAGCGCGTCGGCCTCACCGCGCGACTCCACGCCCTCGGCGATGAGACGGCACCCGGTCTTGAACGCGAAGTACTGGAGGCCGGCGGCGAGCGCCTGGCGAAGATCGTCGCCGTCGATGCCTCGGACGAGGCTGATGTCGAGCTTCGCGTAGGTGGGCCGGAGCTCGAGGATGTGGCGCAGGCTGGCATAGCCGGCGCCGGCGTCGTCGACGGCGAGGCCCACGTCGCCGAGCTTCGCGAGAGCGTTGCGCACGAGGCGGTAATCGTCGATGGGGACGTGCTCGGTCAGCTCGAGGACGAGGGGTCGGGTCGATCCCCTGAGGAGCTCGCGGAAGCGCCGATCGCCATGCAGCACGAAGCCCGGGGACACGTTGATCGAGATGAACACGTCGCCGGGCAGGCGCGCTCCGCCGTCCAGGGCCGCGCGGATCGTGGCGAGCTCGTAGTCGGCGCCCAGTCCTCCGCGCAACGCCTCGTCGAAGCGGATGTCGGGCGCGGTACCGTCGTCGAAGCGGGTCAGCGCCTCGAAGCCCACGACCGTGCCCGACTCGAGCTCCACGATCGGCTGGAACACGGGATGGAACTGCCGCGCCGTCAACACCCGTCGCAGCCGGGCACGCGTCGCCGCCATGTCGCGCCGATCCGCGAATGCGGCCCCCGCCATCGTGCTCAGGACGCTCGCGTAGTCGATCGCGGCCGCGAGAAGCTTGGCCCGCCGCGCGAGCCGCGCCCTGGCCGGGTCGTTGGCTACCCCGATCGTCAGGATGCCGACGAGGTCGTCGCCGGCGTAGATGGGCGCACCTGCGGCGAGCTCGGGGCTCTCCGACGCGAATGACGATATCGGTTCGCCGGGTCCGAGGTCCCTGACCTCCTCGACCCAGGGGCCCTCACGGGCGCGGCCGAGGACCCGGCGGGCAAGGGACGCCACGAGGGAACGCCGGCCGCGCTGAACGCCCGCTGCCCGGTTGAACGTGGCGAGCTCATGGAGCTGGCCACCCGCACCGAGCTGGAGGATCGCGACGAAGTCGCTGTCGGTCCGCTTCGCGAGTTCGCGAACCACCGCCTCGGCGGCCTCCTCCGGCACGGACGAGATCGTCAGGTGCAGCAGGGCCGCAACGACGCGGGCGCGGGTCCGGAGCTCATCCGAGACGACATGCGTCCAGGCAGCCTGGCGGCGCAGGTGGGCGTTGACCCGCGCGACGAGCTCGTCGAGGCGGACCGGCTTCGGGACGAAATCGTCGGCCCCGGCATCCAGACCGAGGATGACGCTGTCCTCTTCGTCGGAGCCGGTCATGAGCACGATGGGCAGTGTCGCCGTCTCCGGGTGCGAGCGAAGCTCATGGACGACGTCGATGCCCGACATCGCCGGCATGCCGAGGTCCAGGACGACCAAGCCTACATTCTCGCCGTGCACGATGGAGAGGGCGGCCTCGCCGCTCCGGGCCTCGAGGACCTCGAGGCCGGCCCTGCGGAGCGCGACTGCAACGAGGCTGCGGACGGCGTCGTCGTCGTCGACGACGAGCACGGCGGCCGGTACGTGGGGTGAGGGGTTCACGGGCGGTCGGCGGCCGCGTGCCGCGAGGCCACGGCGCGGAGCACGGTCTGGAGGAGCTGGTTCGAGGTGACCGGCTTGGGCACGAACATCGCACCTCGCGCGGTGATGCGCTCGAGATCGAGCGTCTCGGCGGTATATCCGGACAGGAGGACGACGCCGAGCTCCGGGTAGCGGTCCATCATCTGCTCGACCAGCTCGATACCCGACATGTTCGGCATGACGACGTCGGTGACGAGCACGTCGATGGACCCGGCCAGCCGGGCGGCGGTGATCGCCTCGATCCCGTCGGCGACCGCAAGCACGTCGTAGCCGGCGCGCTGCAGGAGCTGGGTCGTCATGTCGCGGACCGCCGGCTCGTCCTCGACCACGAGGACCGTACCCACCCCGATCGTCGTGGCGATGGGCGCGAGCGCCAGCTCCTCGACCGGCGAGTCGACCCGCGGGAAGTAGAGCTTGAAGGCGGATCCGTGTCCCGGCTCGGAGTAGACCCAGATGTGGCCGCCGGCCTGCTGCACGATCCCCCACGTGGTGGCCAGGCCGAGGCCGGTGCCCTTGCCGACCTCCTTGGTCGTGAAGAACGGCTCGAAGATATGGTCGCGGGTCGCGCGGTCCATGCCCATCCCGGTGTCACTCACCGCGAGCAGGACGTACGGCCCCGGGGCGAGGTCGAGATGCTCGGTGGTGAAGGGCTCATCGAAGGTGACGTTACCAGTCTCGACCGTGACGGACCCGCCGTGGGGCATCGCATCGCGAGCGTTGACGACGAGGTTGACGACGATCTGACCGAGCTGGCCGACATCGCCGCGGATGTTCCCGGCCGCCGGGTCGAGCTTCAGCGCGAGCTTCATGTTCTCGCCGATGAGCTGCTGGAGCATCGGCTCGATCGTCGTCACCGCCGCGTTGATGTCCACCACCTTGACCGACACGATCTGCTGGCGACTGAACGCGAGGAGCTGGGCGGTCAGCGTGGCCGCCCGGTCGGCCGCCTGGCTGATCGCGTGGACGCTCGGCCGGAGGCGCTCGGGATCGAGGCGCTCCGGGTCGTTCGAGGCCAGGTCCTGGATGAGGAGCTCGGCATAGCCGTGGATCGCGAAGAGCATGTTGTTGAAGTCGTGGGCGATGCCCCCGGCGAGCCGGCCGATCGATTCGAGCTTCTGGGCCTGGAGGAGCTGGCTCTCGGCCGCCTTCCGGGCCCCGATGTCGACGACGGTCGCGAAGACCTGCGGGCCGTCGGCGGTCTCGACCGGGGCGAGGCTCACATCGACCGGGAACTCGCTGCCGTCCTTGCGGCGGCCGGCAAAATCGAGCCC
This sequence comes from Candidatus Limnocylindrales bacterium, assembly GCA_036382135.1. Lineage (GTDB taxonomy): Bacteria > Chloroflexota > Limnocylindria > Limnocylindrales > CSP1-4 > C-114. The sequence continues at coordinate 5,606 of DASVIK010000383.1, forward strand.
CGTGCCCATCGCGCGCGCGATCGGGCGGCCCATGAACCCGGCGCGGTGCCCGACATGGCGCTCGGCCACGGCCTCCGGCATGAGGAGTTCGATGGGCCGGCCCAGGACCTCGGCGCGCTTGTACCCGAATGTCCCCTCGACCTGCGGATTCGCGTAGACGATCACGCCCTCAGCGTCGATCGCGACGACCGCGTTCGGCGAGGCGTCAAGGACCGCGTTCCGGGCGGAGACTCTGCGAGCGGCGCCCCTGGTCCCCCGAGAGGACGCATTCTCGCCTGAAACCATAAGCAACTCCCCCGGCTGGGACCGGCACCCTCGACGATATCACCTCCAGGCAAGTAGGAGTTGACTCGACGCACCGGTTCTCACGTGGGCGCACCGGCACTCGGCACCCGCGAAGCCGCCCATTCGGCGCCGTCCGGGAACCGGTAGCGCCGGAGCGACTCGGGCCGCATCTCGGCGCTGTAGCCGGGCCGCTCGGGCAGGCGATACCGCCCGGCGCGGATGACGACCGGGTCGACGAAGTGCTCGTGCAGGTGGTCGACGTACTCGATGACGCGACCGTCGAGCGACCCGCTCACCGCGATGTAATCGAAGGCCGCGAGGTGCTGCACCAGCTCGCACAGGCCGACGCCGCCGGCATGCGGGCAGACCGGCACCCCGGAGCGGGCCGCGAGCAGCAGGACGGCGATGACCTCGTTCACGCCTCCAAGGCGGCAGGAGTCGATCTGGCAGATCCCGATCGCCTGGGCCTGGAGGAGCTGCTTGAACATGATCCGGTTGTGGACGTGCTCGCCGGTCGCGACGAGGATCGGCGCAACGGCGCGGGCGATCGTCGCGTGCCCGAGGATGTCATCGGGACTCGTGGGTTCCTCGATCCAGTACGGGTCGAACGGAGCCAGCCGGGCCATCCACTCGATCGCCTGGCCGACGTCCCAGCGCTGGTTGGCGTCCACCGCGAGCCGCCGGTCCGGCCCGATCTCCTCGCGCACGATCCGCATCCGCCGGATGTCGTCGTCGACGTCGGCCCCCACCTTGAGCTTGAACATGGTCCAGCCCGCCGCCAGCGCCTCACGGCAGAGGCGCCGGATCTTGGCGTCGTCGTAGCCCAGCCAGCCGACCGAGGTCGTGTACGCCGGATAGCCGTCACGCACGAGCTCGTCGGTGCGGGCGGCCCTCGTCGGGGCGAGGCGCTCGAGCATCTCGAGCGCCTGGGCCGGGCTGATGGCATCGCTGACGTAGCGGAAGTCGACGAGACCGACGAGCTCGGCCGGCGACATTTCGACGAGTAGCCGCCACAGCGGCTTGCCGGCCCGCTTCGCGAAGAGGTCCCAGACGGCGTTCACCACGGCCGCGGTGGCGAGGTGGATGACCCCCTTCTCGGGTCCGATCCAGCGCAGCTGGCTGTCGCCGACCAGGCTCCGCCAGAAGCCGCCCATGTCGGCGAACAGGTCCTCGGTCGCGCGGCCGAGGACGAGCGGCTCGAGGGCCCGCACCCCGGCCACGACGACCTCCGTCCCGCGCCCGATGGTGAATGTCAGGCCGTGGCCCTCCAGGCCGTCGGGGTCGTCCGTCCGGACGATGACGTAGGCCGCCGAGTAGTCCGGGTCCGGGTTCATCGCGTCGGAGCCGTCGAGCGACCGGGAGGTCGGGAAGCGGATGTCGACGACCTCGATGGCGGTGATCGTGCCCATCGCCTATCCCTTCAATGCGCCCACGAGGATGCCCCGGGTGATGAAGCGCTCGAGCGCGACGGCCATCGCGACGACCGGCGCGATCATGATGAGGATCAGCACCGACATCGCCCACCACTGCGGGCCGCGGGTCGCATTCTGCGCCGCGACCTGGAGCGGCATCGTCTGCGCGTTCGCGCTCGTGAGGATGAGCGCGATGAGGAACTCGTTCCAGGCGAAGATGAGCACGATGAGAAACGTGGCCACGAGCCCCGGCACGGAGATCGGCAGCACGATCGAGCGCACGATCCGGTAGATCGACGCGCCGTCGACCGCGGCCGATTCCTCCAGCTCGCGCGGCAATGAGGCGAAGTAGTCGCGCATGAGCCACACGACGATCGGCAGGTTCGTGGCGACGTACGTGACGATGAGGGCGACGATGTTGTCGAGCAGGTGGACCTGCTGGAACAGCACGTACAACGGGACGGCCACGGCGATCGGCGGCAGGATCCGCTGTGAGATGAGCCAGAACGCGATGTCGCTGTTGCCGAATGCCCGAACGAACCGACGCCCGATCGTCTGGGCCAGGATGATGAAGACGGCCAGGCCCGAGACGATCGAGATCGGCGGCGGGGTCCCGGCCACGGTCGCCACGGTCGCCAGCGCGAAGGACGCGATGAACAGGCCGACGATGCCGACCCTCGGCCGGTACGTGAACCGGACGAGGGCGTAGGCCGCCAGGGACCCGAAGATGAGCGCGATCACGGAGCTGCTCAGCCCCACGATGACCGTGTTCACGTAGGGCCGGAGCGTGTCGTTGCCCAGGTCGAGCAGGATGTATCGCCACGCATCCAGGGTGGGCTGGAAATCGACGAACGGGATGTAGAACGGGCCCTTGTCGACCTGGTACGCGGTCTTGAACGAGGTCACGAAGAGCCAGTACATCGGGAAGAGCACGACCGCCGCCCAGACGAGGAGCAGGGCGAACGCGCCGAGCTTCGCCGGTGGGGACAGGTCCGTGGCCGAGCGACGCCCGAACGGGTTCCTCACACGAGGTCCGTCACCCGTCGGCGCACGAGGCTCACATAGACCGTCGCCACGATCGAGACGACGATGAGCAGCAGGTACGCGATGGCCGCGGAGCGACCGAGATTGAGCGTGTTCCAGTCGATGTAGGCCTGCAGCGTCATCGACTGGGTGGCCGTGCCGGGACCGCCCCCGAGCAGGATGTTCGGCATGTCGATGATCTTGAAGCCTTCGATGATCCGGATGAGGATGATCGTCGTGGTGACCGGCAGGAGCGCCGGCACCGTGATGTGCCGGAAGCTCTGCCAGCGGCTGGCCCCGTCGACGAGCGCGGCCTCGCGCACTTCCTGGTCGAGACTCTCGAGCGCTGCCAGCAGGACGATGAACACGAAGGGCGTCCATTGCCAGGTGTCGCCGATGATCACGGCCAGGCGGGCGAGCCACGGGTCCGTGACCCAGGTGAAGTTGCGGAGCCCGAGGGCAACCCACAAGGGTTCCAGCGGCCCTTTGGACGTGTCGGTCATCATGAGGAACATGTAGCCGACGCCCACCGGCGTGATCGTCAGCGGGATCAGGAACAGGATCCGGAAGAATCGCCGCCACGGGACCTGCTGGACGGCGAGCATCGCCAGGCCCAGGCCCAGGGCGATCTGGAGCGCGATCCCGACGAAGACGAACACCAGCGTGACGACGACCGCCCCGGGCCGGCCGCCTTCGCTCGCGAGCGTCTGGACGAGCAGCCCCGTGAACAGGACGAGCAGGGCGCCGCCGATCAGGCGCAGCACGAGCCCGACGGGCCGGACGCGGCCACTCCGGGCGGCTCGGAGCCAGGCGATCGCCGCGAGGGCGGTCGTGCCGATGAGGATCGCCCAGCCGAGCGGCGTGGGCGACTTCAGGACGCCCAGGAAGTGGGAGCGCTCGAGGCCGAACAGCAGCTGCTGGTAGTTGAAGAAGCCGATGAAGTCGAGGCTCACGCCGCCCGGGTTGAAGGCGAGCTTCGAGAAGGAGAGCGCCACCGATGCCACGAGCGGGAAGAGCGACAGCACGAGGATGAGGACGACGGCCGGCCAGATGAACAGCCATCTGGCCGCGCCGTCGGAGCGCCACGCGCC
>DASVIK010000384.1:0-12483 GCA_036382135.1 Candidatus Limnocylindrales bacterium
CCAGGAACTGCGCGTTGCTATCCGTCTTGGAGATCCGGTTGAGCAGCAGCTCGATCCCCTCGTTCGTCCCGACGGCCGACAGCATCCGGCGCATCGTCCAGACCATCTTGAGGGTGCCTTCCTCGAGCAGGAGCTCCTCCCGACGGGTGCCCGACCGCTGGACGTCGATGGCCGGGAAGATGCGCTTCTCCGCCAGCTTGCGATCCAGGATGAGCTCGCTGTTGCCGGTCCCCTTGAACTCCTCGTAGATGACGTCGTCCATCCGCGAGCCGGTGTCGATGAGGCAGGTCCCGATGATCGTGAGGGAGCCACCCTCCTCGATGTTGCGGGCGGCGCCGAAGAACCGCTTGGGCGGGTAGAGCGCGATCGGGTCGATACCGCCCGACAGTGTTCGGCCGCTCGGCGGGAGAGCCAGGTTGTAGGCGCGCGCGAGGCGGGTGATCGAGTCCAGCAGGATCACGACATCGCGCCCGGTCTCGACCTGGCGCTTGGCGATCTCGAGGGCCATCTCCGCGACGTGGGTGTGGTTCTCGGTGGGCTCGTCGAACGTGGAGCTGATGACCTCGCCCTTGACGCTCCGCCGCATGTCGGTGACTTCCTCGGGCCGCTCGCCGATGAGCGCGACCATGAGGAGGATCTCCGGGTAGTTCGCGGTGATCCCGTTGGCGATCTGCTTGAGGAGCATCGTCTTGCCGGCCTTCGGCGGGCTGACGATGAGGGCGCGCTGGCCCTTGCCGATCGGGTTCACGAGGTTCACGAGCCGCTGGCTCAGGTTCTTGGAGTCGGTCTCGAGGTTGATGAGCACATCGGGATGGACGGGCGTCAGGTCGCCGAAGACCGGGCGGGCACGGGCGGAGTCGATGTCGACGCCGTTGACCGAGTCGACCCGCAGCAGGCCCCAGTACTTCTCCGCCTCGCGCGGGGCGCGGACGGCCCCAGCGACGCGGTCGCCGATGCGCAGGCCGAAGCGGCGGACCTGGCTCGAGGAGATGTACACGTCCTCCGGGCTCGGCAGGAGGCCGTGGCGGCGCATGAAGCCGAAGCCCTCGTCGACGACATCGAGGATGCCGCTGGCGAATTCGAGGCCGGCGCGCTCGGTCTGGCGCTGGAGGATGCGGTCCGCGATGTCGTCGCGGCGTTCCTGGGTGCCCGTCTCGAGCTCGAGGTCGCGAGCGACCTGGCGGAGCTCGGGGACGCTCATCTCGCGCAGGTCGGTGATGTCGAGGTCGTTGCGGTCCCGGGCGGCCTCGATCTCCTGCTGCTCGTCGTATTCCGTCACCGGCCCGCGGATGGCGCCCTGGGGGCGGCGGGTACGGGTACGGCGACGCTGACGATCGCGCTGATCGGAACCGAGTTGCGGCATGGGAACGGGCTCACCGTGTGAGGGGGATCGACCACTCCGCCGGGCGCTCGCGCGGAATCGTGCCGCTGCGACGCGCGCCGGGAGGGGATGCATGGAGCATATGCCGCCGGAGCCCCGACGTCAACAGCCAGTGCGCAGGACGATCGTGCGCGAGCGACGGGGGCAGCCCCGGGCGCGGACGGGCGACGGCGACCGCCCCACAGGCCCGGAACCCACGCGCGGAGCCAGCGGGATACGCGGACCATTACTCGCTCATTCGAGCGTTTGCTTCTCAGATGTGCGCGGGCTAGGCTGTCGCGGTGACTCGATCGACCACTCCCGAGGCACTCCGCGATTCCTCGGTCGCCGACGCGATCCGGTCCGTTCGCCTCATCGCGGTGTTGCGCAAGGTCGCGCCGCGCGAACGACTCCTCGACCTCGTCGCCGAGCTGGCCGCGGCCGGCGTCCGGGTCTTCGAGGTCACCATGGACACCGACGACGCGGCCGACGATCTCGAGGCGTGCCGGCGGGCGCTGCAGACCGGCGGCGTGGGCCGATGCTTCGTGGGTGGAGGCACGGTGCGGACTGTCGAGCACCTCCACGCCGCGAGGCGGGCGCGCGCGGACTTCGCGGTGGCGCCGGTCCTCGACCCGGCGATCCTGGCGGCCGCCCTCGATCTCGGGCTCCCGTTCGTGCCCGGCGCGTACACCCCCACCGAGGCGGACCGCGCCTGGCGCTCGGGCGCCACCTTCGTCAAGCTGTTCCCGGGTTCGTCGCTCGGGCCCGCACACGTGCGAGAGCTGCGCGGGCCACTCCCCGAGATCGAGACGATCGTGACCGGCGGGGTCGATGCGACGAATGCGGTGGCATTCCTCGAGGCCGGCGCCATCGCCGTGGGGATCGGTTCGGCGCTGCTCCGCGCGAGCCCGGCCGAACGGCTCGCGATCGTCGCCGCGACCGCTGCCGGCGATGCGCCCCGCCCGGGCAGCCGGCGATGAGCGCACCCTCGCCGGATCCCGGCGGCCTGGCCACCCAGGTGGCCCGCCTCTTCTACGACCGCCAGTTGAGCAAGGTCGAGATCGCGGACCGCCTCGGCATCTCGCGCTTCCGGGTCGCCCGTCTGATCGACGTGGCCCTCGCCGACGGCCTCGTGCGCATCGAGTACCGCGACGCGCCCGACACGGACCGGGCGCTCGCCCGCGCGATCGAGGAGCGCTTCGGACTGGACCTGTGCGTGGTCGCCGGGACGCGCCCCGGAGAGCCCGACCCCGTACGGGACACGGCGCGCCTGGCCGGTGCCGTGATCGGGCAGCTCATCGGCCCCGGCGAGGTCGTCGGGATCGCCTGGGGCTCCACGCTCGCAGCCACGGTGCGCGAGATCGAACCGCGGACGGATCCGTCCGTCACCGTCGTGCAGATGGCCGGCAGCTCGAGCCGGCTCGGTCCGGGGCTGGACCCGGGCGATCTCGCCCGCCAGCTCGCCGAGCGTCTCGGGGCGCGTCCGCGGCCGATGTTCGCCCCGACGTTCGTCGAGTCGACCGAGCTGCGCGCCGCGCTCGTCCGCCAGCCCGACATCGCGGCGACGGTGGCCGAGTTCGGGCGCCTGTCGCTCGCCATCGTGGGAGTCGGCGCCATGCCCGCGACCCCGCGCGGCCGATCGAGGTCCTCCCTCCTTCGGTCCGGGGTGCTCGGCGCCGATGAGATCTCGGACCTCCGCGCACGGGGAGCCGTCGGCGATCTGGTCGTGCACCCGTTCGACGCCGAGGGCCGGTTCATCGCGCCCGAGATGGCCGCACGCGCCATCGCGATCGGGATCGCGGACCTGCGGCGGGTCCGCCGGGTCGTCGCCGTGGCGGCCGGAGCGGCCAAGGGGGACGCCATCCGCGGTGCCCTCGCGAGCGGCATCGTCCGCGTCCTGATCACGGATCGCGCGGCGGCCGACCGCGTCCTCCGTCCGGCGGGTGTGCGGCGATGACGGATCGGCTGGCCGGTCGCGTCTGCCTGGTCACCGGCTCGACCGGGATCGCCGGGGCCTCGGCCGTCCGACTGGCCGCGGAAGGGGCGAGCGTCTTCGTCGTCTCGCGGACCGCGGGCCACGCGGAGACGGTCGGCGAGCGGATCCGGACTGCCGGCGGCTCGGCCGTGGCCTACGCGGCGGACCTGATCGACGAGGCCCAGGTCGAGGCGGCCGTGGCGGCCTGCGTCTCGTCGTTCGGTCGGATCGACGGCCTCCTGTCCGTGGCAGGCGGGAGCGGGCGTCGATTCGGCGATGGGCCCATCCACGAGCTGACGGCCGACGGTTGGGACCGCACCCTCGAGCTGAACCTGCGGAGCCAGGCGCTCGTCAGCCGGGCGGTCGTCCGCCGGATGCTCGCCCAGGAGCCGAACGCTTCCGGGACCCGAGGGGCGATCGTGCTCGTGTCCAGCGTCCTCGCCTCGCACCCGGTGCCCGAACTCTTCGCGACGCATGCGTACGCGGCCGCGAAGGGCGGGATCGTCGCGCTCGCCCTGGCGATGGCCGCGAGCTATGCGGCGGCCGGGATCCGGGTCAACGTCCTCTCCCCCGGCCTCACCGACACGCCGATGGCCGCCCGGGCGGCCGCCGACCCGGCGACCGTCGTGTTCGCCCGGCGCAAGCAGCCGCTCGTCGGCGGGTTCGTCGCCCCGGAGGACGTGGCCGCGGCCGCCGTGTACCTCCTGGCGGACGAGTCGCGGGCGGTCACCGCCCAGGTGATCGCCGTCGACGGCGGCTGGACGGTCTCCGCCGCGCAGGCGCCCTCGCCCGCCGGCACGGACGAGCTCTCGTGAGCGGGCCGGGCGCGATCGACCTGCGTGGCGTCCCGACGATCGCCGAGGTCGACGTCTGCGTCGTCGGGTCGGGGTCGGCCGGCTCGACCGCGGCGATCGCCGCCGCCCGCGGCGGGGCCTCGGTCCTGCTCGTCGAGAAGTCCCCGTTCGTCGGCGGCACGAGCACCGCGGTCCTCGACACGTTCTACGGCTTCTACACGCCGGGTTCGCGTCCCGCAAAGGTCGTCGGCGGGATCGGCGACGAGGTCGTGGCCAGCTTGCGCGCGCTCGGTCCCGTGCTGGAGCGGCCGAACACGTATGGCGCCGGGACCGGCATCACCTATCTGCCCGACCACCTCAAGGTCGTCTGGGAGCACCTCGTCGACGGCGCCGGCGCGAGGATCCTCCTCCACGCGTTCATGCAGGCCGCGGACGTCCGGGACGGCGTCGTCCGCTCCATCGTCGTGGCCACGAAGGCCGGCCTGCGCCGGGTGGCCGCGCGTGTGTTCGTCGACGCGAGCGGCGATGCGGACCTCTGCCATTTCGCGGGTTTCGCGACCGAGAGCGCCGCCGAGTCCGGACCGGTCCAGGCACTCACGACGACATTCCGGATGGTGAACGTCGACGCGTCGGCGCGCGCCGGGATGCCTCGCGAGGCGTTCCATGCCGCGATGGCCGAGGCGGCCGAGTCGGGCGCCTACGACCTGCCGCGGCGCGAGGGCAGCGACCACCCGACGCCGATCCCGGGCGTCACCGCCACGATCATGACCCGGCTCGAGGCCAGTCGCCGGGACGGCGGCGTCACGCTCGACGCGACCGACCCGGGGTTCCTCACGCAGGCCGAGATGGCCGGTCGCCGCCAGGCCCTCGAATACGTGCGGTTCCTCGTGGACCGCGTGCCCGGCTACGCCGCCGCCCGTCTGGTCGGGTTCGGGGCGCAGATCGGCGTTCGCGAGACGCGCCGGGTCTATGGCGACTATCGGCTCACGCGCGATGACGTGCTGGGGGCACGCTCCTTCGACGACCAGATCGGCGTGTGCGGCGCTCCGATCGAGGATCACCAGGCGGGTTCGGGCACGACGTGGCGGTACCTGCCCGACGGGGCCGTCGTGGGCATCCCGTACCGGACGCTCATCGCCCGGGACGCGCTCAATGTCCTGGTCGCGGGGCGGTGCTTCAGCGCGACCCACGACGCCCATGCCTCGGTCCGCTCGATGGCCCAGTGCATGGCCATGGGCCAGGCCGCCGGGACGGCGGCGGCGATGGCCGTGCAGGCGACCGGGATCCCTCGAGCGCTCGACGTGCAGGCCTTGCGAGCCCACCTGCGCGAGGACGGCGCGATCCTGTCCATGGACGAGGCGGCGACGGCCGCCCCCGCGGGCCGGGCTCGACCATGACGTTCATCCGGACGGTCCTGGGCGACATCGACCCCTCGACCCTCGGAGTGACGTACGCCCACGAACACCTGGTCATCGACACGGGACGCCCGGTCGAGATGCATCCGGACTTCCTCCTCGACGACGTGACCCGGATGGCGACCGAAGTCGCCGAGGCCGTCGTGCTCGGACTCCGTGCCGTGGTCGATGCGATGCCGGCCGACGCCGGCCGCAACGTGACGAAGCTCGCCGAGCTCAGTCGTCTGGGCGGCATCCATGTCGTGGCGCCGACGGGCCTCCACCACGAGCGGTACTACGGCCCGTCGCACTGGAGCGTCCGGCTGGGCGAGGACGACCTCGCCGATCTCTTCGCGATGGAGGTCGCCGACGGGATCGACGCCAACGACCTGTCGGGCCCGGTCGTCCGGCTGACGCCGTATCGGGCCGGGGTGGTCAAGGTCGCCGGCAGCGAGGGCGGGCCGTCGGCCCGGGACGCGCGCATCTTCAGGGCCGCCGCCGCGGCCCACCGACGCACGGGCGTCCCGATCCTGACCCATTGTGAGAACGGAACAGGCGCCCTCGAGCAGGTCCGCGTGCTGACGGACGCCGGTGTGCCCGCCGAGCACATCGTCCTGAGCCACGTCGACAAGGTGGTCGATCCCGGGTATCACGCCGAGCTCCTCGCGACGGGTGCGTTCGCCGAGTACGACCAGGGGTTCCGCTGGGGCGATCGGCCCAACGGGACCCTCGCCCTGCTCGAGGCGATGGCCGGCGCGGGGCTGGCCGATCGGATCGTGCTCGGCATGGATGCCGCGCGCCAGGGCTACTACCGCGCCTACAGCGGGTCGCCGGGCCTGACCTACCTGCTCGACGGGTTCAGCCGGGCGATGGCCGAGCGCGGCCTGGGACGCGCGATGTGGCGCGCCCTCTTCATCGAGAATCCGGCCCGGGCGTTCGCCTTCGCGTCGCCCGTCGGTCCAGCGGCGTCCTCGGCGTCCTCGGCGTTGGCGTCCTCCATTCCGCCAGACAGCACCGGGAGGCCCAGGTGAACGACCCCATCCGTCCGTCGGAGCGGCTGGGCGGCCTGCTGACCGGCGTCGTCGGATCCCATGCCCGGCCGTCCTGGTTCGAGGCCGGGCTCGCCGCCTCCGAGCGTGGAGCGTTCGGGCCGGTCGACCTCGCGGAGATGCTCGACGACGCCGTCGACCTCGCGATCCGCGACCAGGAGTCGGCCGGCATCGACGTCGTCAGCGACGGTGAGATGCGCCGGGCGGGGTTCTTCACCGCCGAGTTCTACCGTCACCTCACCGGCGTGCGAACGCTGCCGCCGCCCCGTCTGCTGGGCGCGGCAGGTCACGATCAGCAGCACCGCCTCGAGGTGCTCGAGCCGATCGCCGCTCCGGATGGCCTGGGTGTCGTCGCGGAATACCGCGCGGCGGTCGGCCGCGCCCACCGGCCGCTCAAGGTGACCCTGCCCGGGCCGTACACCTTGTCGGGGCGGCTCGTGACCGGGCCAGGCACGGTGTATCCCGACCGCGTCGCGGCGGCTGAGGCGTTCGTCCCGCTGCTGCGCGTGGAACTCATCGCGCTCGCCGACGCGGGAGCGCGGATCATCCAGCTCGACGAGCCGTCGCCGGCGATCCATCCCGAGGCCGGGGCGGATTTCGCCGCACTCTTCAATGCCGCGATCGAGCCCGTGGTCGGTCGGGTCCGGCTCGGCGCGCACCTGTGCTTCGGGAACTACCTGGGCCGCCCGCTGGCGCGCCGGAGCTACCGGCCGATCCTGGCGGCCATGCTCGGCTTCCGGGTCGACGAACTCGTCCTGGAGTACGCGAACCGGGAGATGGCCGAGACGGAGTTGCTCGCCGAGATCGTCGGAGCGGGTCGGGACGTCGGGGTCGGCGTCGTGGACGTCAAGAACTACTACCTGGAGACGGCCGACGACGTGGCCGCGCGGATCGACGCCATCCTGGCGAGTGGCGTTCCGCCAGATCATCTGACGCTCGTGCCGGACTGCGGATTCAGCCAGACGGCGCGCTGGGCGGCGGTCGCCAAGCTCGGTGCGCTCGTGGCCGGGCGGGACCTGGTCGACGGTCGCGTCCGGGCGCGACCCGGAACCTGATCGGCGGACACGGGGGCGGACGGCAGGGACAAGGAGGCACCATGGACGGCCATGCGATCACGCTGCTCGGCACCGGGCTCATCGGCGACTTCTACACGAACACGCTCCACGGCCAGCGTGGCCGGGACCACGTCCGGGTGGTCTACTCACGCAGCGACGAGCGGGGCGCCGCGTTCAGCGCGCGCTGGAGCATCCCCGAGCACACGACGGACCTGAAGGCGGCCATCGAGCACCCGGCCACCGACGTCGTCATCGTGGGCCTTCCGAACCACCTCCACGAGGAGGCGGTAAGCCTCTCGGCCGCGGCGGGCAAGGCGGTCCTGTGCACGAAGCCACTCGGCCGGACCGCGGCCGAGGCGCGCCGGATGCTCGAGACCGTGGAGCGGGCAGGCGTATTCGGCGGCTACCTCGAGGACCTCTGCTACACGCCGAAGACGCTCAAGGCCATCCGCTCGGTCGCCGACGGGGCGATCGGCGACGTCACCTGGGTCCGGTCCCGCGAGACGCACCCGGGCCCCCACTCGGCGTGGTTCTGGGACGGCCGGCTGACGGGCGGTGGCGCGATCATCGACCTGGGCTGCCACTGCATCGAGATCGCCCGCAGCTTCGTCGGCAAGGGCAACCGGCCGATCGAGGTGCTCTGCCATACGGACACGCTCGTCCACCCGATCGCCGACGAGGACAACGCGATCGCTCTCATCCGGTTCGAGTCCGGCGCCGTCGGCCAGTTCGAGGTGAGCTGGACGTTCCGCGGCGGGATGGACCTCCGCGACGAGGTGGCCGGGACGCACGGCACCGTCTGGCTGAACCACTTCCTGCGGACAGGCTTCGAGATGTTCACGACCGGCGGCGGTGGCGGCTACGTGGCCGAGAAGTCCGAATCCGCGACCGGCTGGCTGTTCCCCGTCGGCGACGAGGTGTCGGAGCTCGGGTACACGGACATGTTCAGCGACATGTTCCGGGCCATCGACGCGGGCGGAACGCCGACGGAGACCTTCTACGACGGGTACGTGGTGAACGCGATCATGGACGCCTGCTACCGCTCCGCGAAGAAGCACGCCTGGGAGCCGGTCGAGCTCGACTGGCGGGGCGGCTCCACGCCCCGGATGTCCACGAGGCCCGAGACATACGAGGGCCAGGTGGTCATCAAGCGCGAGATCCTGCCCGACGGCCGACACAAGCTCATCCTCAAGGATCCGACCTCGGGCGACTTCACCGACCGGATCGTCGCGGGCTGACCGCAGGCGCGCCGATCGCCGGGCGCGGCACCAGGTCCCGAGATCGCCGCCGGTTCAGCCCGCCCTGGCGAACGCGACCTCCGGCGAGCCGTACGGCTCGCCCGCCGCGATCCAACGGGCGATCGACTCCCGGGAGAAGAGCTGGTCCACGACCATCGCCGAGCCGCCGATGACGCCCGCGCGTCCGCCGAGTGATGAACGCCGGATCGCCAGCTCGCGGGTGGCCAGTGGGAGCGACCGCCGATAGACCGCTTCGCGGATCGCCGCGAGGAGCTGGTCCGGGCTGTTCGCCACGCCGCCGCCGATGACGATGAGCGACGGGTTGAAGAAGTTGACGACGCTCGCGAGCATCGAGCCGACGAGCCGGCCGGCCGACTGGAGGAGCGCCATCGCGACCGGGTCCCCGAAGGAGGCGGCCCGGGCGACGTCCTCGGCCGTCACGCCACCGCGCTGGTCGAGCGCCATGACCAGGCGTGGGCTCCGGCCGTCGCGGGCCGCGGCCTCGCCCGCGCGGGCCAGTGCACCTCCGCCGGCGAGGGCCTCGAGGCACCCGACGTTGCCGCACCGGCAGATGACCGACGGGTCGTCCGTGACCTGGATGTGGCCGACGTCGCCGGCGCTGCCCTGCGCCCCGCGATGCAGGCGCCCGTCCGAGATGATCCCCGCTCCGATGCCGGTCCCGATCTTCACGACGACCACGTCGTCATGGCCCGCGGCGACACCGGAGCGCCATTCCCCGAGCGCGAGGACATTGACGTCGTTGTCGACCCAGACCGGCGCCCGGTAGCGCGCCGCGAAGCGCTCACGGATCGGGTAGCCGTCCCAGCCGGGCATGATCGGCGGCGAGATCGGCCGGCCGGTCTGGAACTCGACCGGACCGGGGACGGCGATCCCGACGCCCCACAGCCGGCCGGGGATCTCCTTGGTCGTCTGGAGCAGCAGCTCGAAGAGCTCGTCGACCCGATCGAGGCAGCGTTCGGGCCCGGCCTCGATGAGCGCCGGTTCGTCGTGATGGCCGAGGATCCGACCGTCGAGGCTCGTCAGCGCGACGTCGATGCTCGAGGCGCCCAGGTCCGCGATGAGGACGTGGCCGGCCCCGGCCCGGAACGTCAGCTGGCGGGGTGGCCGGCCGCCCGTGCTCGGGCCGACGTCGCCGTCGACGACGAGTCCTCGCTCGATGAGCTCGCCGACCCGCTGGGCGACGATCGCCCGCCCGAGCCCGGTGCGCACCACCAGCTCGGGACGGGAGCCCGACCGGCCGAGGCGGATCTCGTCGAGGACCGTGACGAGCGCATCGAGCGCCTCGTCCGGCACGGGGCCGCGCGTGGCCGGTGGTGGCACGGCCTCGTCGAGGTCCGCCGGGGGCCCGGATCTGTCGGACGACACGCCTGCTGCACGCTCGCTCACCACGCGATGATACCGCCCCTTCATCCGTTCACCGGACGACTTTTGCACTTGACAGGACAAAGTACGATGGTTGCGAGAGGGTTGTGAGGGAGCCGCCGCCTCGCACGGGCGCGATCGTCGCGCCGAGGCTTGACCCCGTCACCAGGGACCCCCTAGCATCGTTCGCCAGACCATCTAGACATTCTAGACAGGCGAGTCTTCGTCCCGCGCTTGGAGAGCCATGACGACAGTCGCTGATATCGGTGCGGTGGTGATCGGCACGGGCTTCATCGGCACGGTCCATGTCGAAGCCCTGCGCCGCATCGGCGTGCAGGTCCGGGGCGTGCTGGGCAGCAGCCCGGAGCGCGGCGAGCAGCGGGCCGCCCAGCTCGGCGTCGCCCGGGCCTACCCCTCGCTCGAGGCGGTGCTCGCGGATCCCGCGGTCGACGTCGTGCACGTCACCTCGCCGAACCACCTCCATGTTCCCCAGGCGAGCGCGATCCTCGCGGCCGGCAAGCACGTGGTCTGCGAGAAGCCGCTGGCGATGACGGCGGCCGAGTCGGCCACGCTCGTCGAGCGGGCCGCGCGCTCCGGCCGGGTCAACGCGGTCAACTTCAACATCCGGTTCTACCCGCTCAACCAGCACCTCCGGGAGGAGGTCGCCGCCGGCGCGCTGGGCGACGTCCGGTTCGTCACCGGCCACTACTTCCAGGACTGGCTCCTGCACGCCACGGACTGGAACTGGCGGCTCGAGCCGGACAAAGGCGGGTCGCTCCGGGCCGTGGGCGACATCGGCTCGCACTGGCTCGACCTGACGAGCTTCATCACGGGCCAGCCGATCGTCGCCGTGATGGCCGACCTCGCCACATTCGTCGAGGCCCGCCAGGAGCCGCGCGGACCGGTGGAGTCTTTCTCGACGGAGCGCACGACCGACACCGTCACCCGGGCGATGCGGACCGAGGACGTCGCCACGATCCTGCTCCGCTTCGCCAACGGCGCCCGCGGGGTCGTGGCCGTCTCCCAGATCAGCGCCGGCCGGAAGAACTCGCTCCGCTACGAGATCGACGGGTCAGAGGCGGCCGCGGCCTGGGACTCCGAGCGGCCGGAGGAGCTGTGGATCGGCCATCGCGACCGCCCGAACGAGCTGCTCCTGCGCAACCCCGCGCTCATGGGACCCGCCGGCCGTGCCGCCGCGGCCCTGCCCGGCGGTCACGTGGAGGGCTTCGGCGACACCTTCGGGGCGCTGTTCCGGGCGATCTACGCCGACGTGGCCGAGGGCCGGCCGGCGGCGCGACCACCGTACGCCACGTTCGCCGACGGCCACGACGAGATGCTCGTCAACGACGCGATCGCCGAGAGCGCGCGGCTCGCCCGGTGGGTGGGCGTCCCCCGTGCCTCCGCGGATCCAGCGCCGTCCAGTCCGGAATTGGAGGGCGCCTCCCGATGAAGCTGGGATTCCTCACCGCCCCGTTCCCCGAGACGTCGCTCATGGACGTCGCGGACTGGGCGTCGGCCAACCGGTTCGAGAGCCTCGAGATCGCCTGCTGGCCGCCGTCCACCGGCCCGACCCGCCGGTATGCCGGCACCAGCCACATCGACGTCACCTCGCTTTCCGCGAGCCAGGGTCGCGAGATCGTCGACGAGATCGCCGGGAAGGGCCTGTCGATCTCGGGCCTCGGCTACTACCCGAACCCGCTCCATCCCGATCCCGCGCACCGGGCGATGGTCATCGGGCACCTCGACAAGGTCATCGACGCGGCGAGCGCCATGGGCCTGCCGCTCGTGAACACGTTCATGGGTGGCGACGCGGCGAAGACCCCCGACCAGAACTGGGAGACCGCGCTCCAGGTCTGGCCGGACATCGTCCGCCACGCCCAGGACCGCGGCGTGAAGATCACGATCGAGAACTGCCCGATGCTGTTCAGCTACGACGAGTGGCCGGGCGGCCATAACCTGGCCCACACCCCGCGCGCCTGGCGGCGGATCCTCGAGGCATGGGGCGGGACCATCGGCCTCAACTTCGACCCCTCGCACCTCGTGCTCCAGATGATCGACATGGAGCGCTTCATCCGGGAGTTCGGGGCGCACATCCTGCACGTCCAGGCCAAGGACCTGATGATCGACCGCGAGGGCCTGTACGAGCACGGGATCTTCTCGGCCGGCATCGGCTGGCAGGTCCCGCGGCTGCCGGGCCTGGGCGAGGTGGACTGGCCCGTCTTCTTCGCGTCGCTC
>DASVIK010000385.1:0-2874 GCA_036382135.1 Candidatus Limnocylindrales bacterium
ATGCCGTGAGCGCGCGCTCGGCCTGGGCCCGGACGGCCACCGTGATCCCCGGTGGCACGAGGTGCAGGACGAGGACCTCGCCGCCGTGGCGCCGGGCGAGGGCGTCGGCGAACCGCAGCGCCAGCTCGGCGTGGGGCCCGCCGCGGACCGGGACGAGGATGCGCCGCAGCTCCGACGAGCCGCGCTGCTTGATGACGGCGATATCCGCCGGCGATTCCCGGACCACCTCGTCGATGGTCGGCGAGATGACCGGGCCATGGCTCTCGGCTCGCTGGCCATCGAACTTCGCGCCATCCCGGGTGCTCGGCGTCTTGCCGCCCCAGCCGAAGATGAGGAGGTCGGCTTCCTGTTCGGCTGCCGCCTCGACGATGCCCTCGGCCGCGTGCCGGCCGATCCGCACGATCGGATGGATCGTCGTGCCCTCCGGTGCGAAATCGAGGACGCGCTGGAGCAGGCGGCGAGCGTGGCGGGCCCGCGTCGCACCCTCGGACAGGGGCATGCCCTCGGGCACCTCGACGATCCCGAGCGCGGTCAGCTCGCCCGTTCGCTCGTCCATCAGCGCGCTGCCGAGACGGATGAGCTCGGCGGCGGTGCTCGGGTTGGCGACCGGGATGAGGATCCGCGACGGCAGCGGCGGCCGGGTCGTCATCCGGCGGTGCCCCAGCGTTCGACGAGGTACGGCTTGAGGTGCTCGAACTCGCGTGCCTGGCGCTCGACCTGGGTCTCCGCCTGGTCCGTCGTCAGGTGGCGGTTCTCGATGATGAAGCTCCCGACGCGACCGAAGTAGATGGGGACGAGCGCCTCCACGAAGCGGTCGATCGGCGCGTCGGGCGCGTGGGCGGCCACGACGAGGTCGTAGATGAGCCGCGCCCAGACGTCGTCCGGGAAATGGAAGGCCGCGAGCGCCTCGGCGGACTCGAGCGTGGTGTGGACGGTCCCCGGCAGGGGAGCTCCGGGGCGCGCGGCCGCGGCGTCGGCGGTCGCACCGGCCTGATGCGCCAGGATCCGGACGGCCGCCAGGCTGGCCGGGGAGAGCATCTCCGCCCAGGTGGCGGCGTGCGTCTCGGCCCCCGCCTGGAATTCGGTCAGGAGGCGCATCGTGTCGACCTCGAGCGGCGGCGGCTCGAGGATCCGCTCGAAGCCGTAGGCGGGCACGTCGTGGCTGCCGTGGAGCGGCAGCCACGCATCGACATGCGCGGCGGCCAGCCGGAGGATCGTTCCGACGACCTGCTTGAACATCGGCCCCAGGTCGGCGCCCGGGTCCTTCGGGTCGTGGACCTTCGCCCCGAGGCGCGCCTGGCAGACGGCGAAGCCGCCGGTGAGGGCGTGGGTCGTCATCCAGATGTCGATCCCGAACTTGCTGATGTCGGGTGTCCAGTCGTCCTGGGCGAGGTAGTGCTTGATGAGATCCCCGGACACGCCGAAGTCGCCGCCGATGGGCTGGCGGATGCGCTTGCCGTAGAGCGCCCGGGTGAGCGGGTAGGTGACCGTGTTGGTGATCGTGCCGTCGTACTTGTAGCGGGTGTACAGCGGGGCGGTGTAGTCGTAGCCGCCCTTGAGGATGGGTCCGGCGAGCAGCTCGATCCACTCGGGCAGGATCGAGCGGAGGTCGCTGTCGACGACCACGAGGGCCTCGACCTCGAGCGCGGCCGCGATCTCGAACACCGTCCGCAGGGCGGCTCCCTTGCCGCCGACGCCGTCGATCTCGGGGTAGGTCAGGCTGACCCGGGCGAGCCGGTTCTTCGGCCGGACGAGGAGGATCTGCTCGATGTAGTCGGGCGGTTCCGTCTCGACGACGACACGGCTCGTGCCGTCCGGCGACCCGGCATCGGCGTTGACGAGCACGGGCCTGAGATCCGGGAAGTACTGGACGAGCCCGGCCTGCGCCGCGCGCACGACGTAGCCGATCGTCGCGGCATTCTTGAAGCTCGGGATCCCGACCATGATGTCGGCCCGGCCCAGGTTCGCGATCTCGTCGCGGACGGCCGGTTGCAGGAGGGACGAGGGCATCGACTTCACCCTACCACCGCACGGTCCCTCGCGCCGTCGTGCCTGAGGCCGCCGCCGGGCTCAGCGACTCGGGATGGCCGCGGTCGCCCAGCCGGGGTTCGGCAGGCCCGGGGTGTACCGGCTGTTGGCGGCCTTGTAGGCCACCTCGCGGAAGCCGAACGCCCGCCAGCCCGGGAGCCAGCTGCCGATCGGCGCACGGACATAGACGCCCAGCCGGAGGTGGTCGGCCTCCGTGAACGCGGTCTCGAGGATCCGCTTGCGCTCGAGGAGCGGGATGTCGAGGAGGGCCTGGTCGTCGATGGCGAGCAGGTCGACCGCGACGAACGAGAGCGGCAGGTCCGGGTCGATGGGCACGGTCTCCTTCGCATCGACGGCCCGCGCCGCCCGGCCGCCCCGCTGTCCGAGGAACATCTGGCCGAGCATCTGGCCGTGGGTCGGGATCGCCGGTCCCATGTTGGCGGCGAGATCCGGCTTCACGTTCGGCTGGCGGGTGAGGTAGCCGTCCAGCACCACCGCGTCGGCCCGGAGTGACGTCCCGAGGTCGGCGAGGATGGGTTCGAGGAGGGGGTCGTCGAAGGCCTCGCCGTCCACGTCGAGGAAGGCCGGAGCGGACCTGGGGCCGGCGACGACGAGGAGTGCGCGGTCACCGCCCCACAGTGGCTCGATGATCGCATCGACGATGTCGCGGGCGCGGCCGGGCCCGAACGCCTGCGGCCGCCAGGCCTGGGTCGCGATCGTCCCGCGGTCCTCCACTCGGCCATCGTAGCAGGGGGTCGGATGGCGCCCGGCGGAGGCTTCACGGCCGGCGCGCGGTCGCCGCGCGGGTGCCGCACGGCGGTCGCGCGGGTCACCCGCGGGCGTCGC
>DASVIK010000386.1:0-7204 GCA_036382135.1 Candidatus Limnocylindrales bacterium
CGTCACTCCGGCGGCGGCCGCCACCTGGACGCCGACCGAGCCCAGGACGATCCCCCCGGACGCGAGGGCGACGACGAGGCGCCGGATCACGGTGCCCACGCGAGGCCGGCGAGGCGGATGAAGCCGAGGCCGTTGTCGGACGCACCCAGGAGCCCGGTGCGGGCGAGCGCCCAGCTGGAGCCGTTCGAGATGGGGATGACCGGGGCATCGCGCTCGACCACGGTCTCGGCCCGCTCGTACGCGGCCTGGATCGCCGCCGGGTCGGTGGCCGCTCCCGCGTCCGCGATCGCGGAGTCGAATTCCGTCGAGCTCCAGCGGCCGTAGTCGTTGGACTGGCCGGTACCGAGCAGCACCCCGAGGAAGTCGTTGGGGCCCGGATAGTCGGCGACCCAGCCCAGGGACCACATGGCCGGTGGATCGGTCGCCAGACGCCCGAAATAGTCGCCGAAGGCCATCGTCTCGTAATTGATCGTGATCCCGAGCACGTCGTGGAGCTGGCGGAGGATCCCGTCGTCGACGTCAACGCCACCGGAGATGTAGGTCACGGTCGGGAAGCCCGCCCCGCCGGGGTAGCCGGCCGCGGACAGCAGCGCCCTGGCCTGTGCCGGATCCGCGTGCTGGCTGAAGTCGTGGCTGGATCGACCGGGGATGCCCGGCGGGACCATGCTCGTGGCCGGGATCGACGTCCCCAGCGAGGCGAGGTTGACGAGGCGCGCCCAGTCGACGGCGAGCGCGAAGGCCCGCCGGACTCGGACGTCGTCGAACGGCTTCTGGCGCACGTCGAAGCCGAGGTATTCGAGCGACAGCGAGGGGACCGAGCGGAGCGATGGTCCGAGGTCCGGGTCGTAGGCGATCCAGCGGGCGTCGTAGCCGCTCAGCGCCGTGTAGTCGATGTCTCCGGCCGCGAAGGCCGCGACCGGGCTCGTGCCGCCGAGCGAGCTCACGAGGTGGACGGTCGCGATCGCCGGCGTGCCGGCCCAGTAGTGCGCGTTCGCCTGGAGGACGACCTCGGTCGACGAGGTCGACGCCAGGACGTAGCCGCCGCTGCCGGTCTTCCCGTCCGGCGTGCCGGCCGGGATGATCCCGAACGTGGGGCTCGCGACGATGGCCGGGAACTGGCTCGCGGGGTGGGTCAACCGCACCTCGACGTCGGAACCGGACACGGTCAGGCCCACCGTCGACGGGTCCGTCGAGGTGCCGTGCAGGAAGTCGTCCGCGCCGACCACGTCGCCCATGAGCGAGGCGAGCGGCGACGGGTGGGCCGGGTCGATCACGCGAAGCCAGCTGCGGACGACGTCGGCAGCGGTGATGGGCGTCCCGTCCGAGAAGGCGATCCCCGGACGCAGGTGGAAGACGACCCGTCGCCCGCCGTCGAGCACCTCCCACGAGCTCGCGAGGGCAGGCCGCAGGACGAGCCCGGGGTCGAAGGCGGTGAGGCTCTCGTAGACCTGGGCGGTGATCGCGGCCGTGCCGACGTCGCTCTGGCCGGCCGGATCGAAGGTGGCCGGCTTCCCGGCGAGGATCCGGACGGTGTCGCTCCCGGCACCGTGCACGGTCGTCGTCGTCGGGCCGGCGAGCGCGACGATGAGGGCGCCGACGCTGAGGACGGCGAGCATCGCGAGCCATCGTCGGCCGGTCCGTCGACCGCGCCGCGTGAGCTTGGCGGGATCAGTCCACGCAGGGACCCGGGCCGACATGGTCCGGAGTATAGGGGCGCTCCCGCGAGCCCTCCCCGCGCGACCCTGTAGCATCGGCGTCCGCCTCCGAACCGAACGGATGGAGCCCGTGACCCTGCGCCTTCGGAACACCCTGACCCGCCTGACGGAGCCCGTGCGCCCGATCGAGCCGGGCCGGATCGCGATGTACAGCTGCGGGCCGACGGTCTACAGCTACGCGCACGTGGGCAACCTGCGGAGCTACCTCCTCGCGGACCTGATCCGGCGGGCCCTCCTCTACCACGGCCTCGACGTGTTCCACGTCCAGAACATCACCGACGTCGGACACCTGCGAGACGAACGCTTCGATCGGGGTGAGGACCGGATGCTCGTCGCGGCGGGCCTCGAATCGAAGACGCCGGCGGAGATCGCGACGGCGTACGAGGCGGCTTTCCACGCCGACGCCGCGCTCGTGAACATCCTGCCGGCCCACGCCTTCCCGCGGGCCACGGAGCACATCGGCGAGATGATCGCGCTGGCAGAGCGCCTCCAGGACGGCGGGCACGCCTATCTCTCGCCGGCCGGCAATCTCTACTTCGCGGTCGCGACCTTCCCTGGCTACGGGCGACTCTCGGGCAACAGTCTCGACGAACTGCGCGCGGGCGCGCGAGGCGAGGTCGAGCCCGACAAGCGCGATCCGGCCGACTTCGCCCTGTGGAAACGGGCCGGTGAGGGCCGGCTGCTGCGCTGGCCGACGCCGCGCTGGGGCGACGGCTTCCCGGGCTGGCATCTCGAGTGCTCGGCGATGGCCACCCGCTATCTCGGCCCCGAGTTCGACATCCACACCGGTGGCGTGGACAACGTCTTTCCCCATCACGAGGACGAGATCGCCCAGTCGGCCTCGCTGAGCGGCCGCATCCCCGCCCGTCATTGGGTCCACGGCGAGCACCTCCTCCAGGCCGGCCGGAAGATGGCCAAGTCGGCCGGCAACCTCGAGCGGATCACCGATCTCGTTGCGGACGGCATCGACCCGCTCGCCTTCCGCTACCTCGCGCTCATGAACCGCTACCGGCACAAGCTCGCGTACTCGCGCGCCAGCGTCACTGCTGCCGGAGCGGGCCTCGCCTCGTTGCGCGAACTGGTCGCGGCGCTGGGACCCGCGCCGGCCGAGGGGCCATGGCTGCCCGCGCCGGCGCTGACGACACCCTTCGCGGGCCCGCGTCCCATGGGCATCGCGCAGGGCATCGCCGGTCATGGCTCGACGGGCGTCGAGCCGCCGATCGGTCTCGACCGGGCGCATGAGCCATCCGCGCCGCTGAGCGAGGCCGGCCGGGAGCTGCACCGGCGATTCGTGGCTGCGATCGACGACGACCTCGACACGGCGGCGGCGCTGCGGGTCGTACGCGAGATCGCCCGAGCCCACCTGCCGATCGACGAGCGGCGCTGGCTCATCCTGGATGCCGACTTCATCCTGGGGCTCGATCTCGACCGCGCGCCCGTCGCCGAGTCTGATCCGAGGTCGCTCGACGCGGCGGCGGCCGCGCTCATCGCCGAGCGAGGTGCGAGCCGGGTCGCCGGCGACTACGCCCGGGCGGATCGGCTCCGGGCCGAGTTGCGGGAGCGAGGGATCGAGCTCACGGACGATGCGGACGGGACGACCCACTGGCGGTGGACGTCGCGATGAGCAGGTCGTGCCGCGCGCCGAACCGGTCGAGGACCCGGTAGAAGTTGCGCTTGCTCAGGCGGTCCCGCTTCTCGTCCGGCAGGCTCGTCCATCCGCGATGCTCGTGCCGGATGGCCGGCAGCGCGACCGAGGTGGCCCTGCGCGGCGGCGCCTCCTCACCCTCGTCGCGCAGGACGAGGCTCCACCAGATGTCGAGGTTCCGGTAGAACACGAACCGCTCGTCGAGCGGTCCTCGCTCGATGAAGTCGACCCGCCGGAAGGCGAGGCAGTAGCCCTCGATCGCGTCGACGTCGCCGGTGTGTGCGGCCTCGAAGTGGCGCAGGTCCTCCGACACGATGCCCCAGCCGCCCGTGACCCCGACGCCCGGATCGCGCAGCGCCGCGGCGAGCGGAGCGACGAGGTCGCCGGTCGCCTCCACGCTCCCATCGAGCAGGATGACCATCGCCCCGGTCGTGCGCCGGACGCCGGCGTTGATCGCCGCGGCCTGGCCGAGGCGCTGGGCCGTGCGGACGACCTCGACCCCGTCCTCGGTGAGGGCCGCGAGCGGAGGCTCCTCGTCGGGCGTCGCGCCATCGGCCACGACGACGATCTGGGTCGCGTCGGGACCGTCGGCCCGGAGCGCGCGTACCGCCCGGGCGATGTCGTCCGGCCACTCTGTCGCGACGATGATCACGCTGGCCGGGACGGTGGCAGTCTCGTCGAGTCGCGACGGCACAGAACTGCTCGAGCCGTAGCGCACGACGCCGTCGGCGACGACGTCGGGCGGGCGGAGTGGGCGCAGGTCGAAGTCCACGCCGCGGTCGACCACGGTCCAGCCGCCTGCCTCGATGGCCGCCCGCAGCTCGTCGGCGAGCGCGAAGTCGCGTGCGTCGCGGGCCGACCGGCGCTGGTGCGCAAGATCGAGGATCTCGGATGGGACATGCGGCCGGGTCACGCCCCGAGGATAGCGGCCGCGGCCGCTATCCGGCCGCGGTTGGTGGAAGGCGGCCGGCGGTCGGGCCGTCCGTGGCACGCTAGCCGTGCCAGCCAGCCGGTGGAGGCGCGCGATCCGGGCTTCAGCCTCCGTCTGGCCCGCCGGGCGTGCCGGATCGCGGGGGATGGGCCGCCACGCCGGCGGCACCCTCGCGTTGGCACGCTGGCCGTGCCAGGACCGTGCCGCGTCCGGCGCTCAGATCCGCGGGTCGACGTGGATCTTTGGCCCGGGGCCCGCGCCGGAGGGCCGGCCACCGGCGAGGACCTCGGCGACCCCAGCGAGGCCCACGGTCGCCGCGACGAGCGGGCGCGGGTCGACAGCGCCGGAGGCATACCCGTCGATCGCTTCGGCCAGGCCCGGCGAACCGCTGAGGATCCCGACCGCCGTCACGTCCTTCAGCGCGAGTGTCCGCGTGTCGATCGTGCTGGGCGTGCCCGCCAGGCCGATGTAGACCACGCGCTTTCCCGGTTCGACGAGATCGAGGGCCAGCGCCGGCAGGGCCGGGTCGTCGGACGCGTCGACGACCGCGTCGAACGGCCCGCCGGGCGGCGCTTCGCCCGAGGACGTGGCCGCGAACCCGAGCTCCCGGGCGAAGGCCAGCGACCGCTCACTTCGACCGACGATGTGGACGTCGGCACCCTCCGCTCGGCCGAACAGCGCCACGAGCAATCCGATCGTGCCAGGCCCGAGGACGAGCATCCGGTCGCCC
Source organism: Candidatus Limnocylindrales bacterium (assembly GCA_036382135.1). Classification (GTDB taxonomy): domain Bacteria; phylum Chloroflexota; class Limnocylindria; order Limnocylindrales; family CSP1-4; genus C-114. The sequence continues at coordinate 5,022 of DASVIK010000386.1, forward strand.
GGCGCCAGACTCGCGGCCCGCACCGCGCGCAGGGCGTTGCCGCCCGGTTCGACGAGCGCGCCGGCTGTCGCGTCGACCGCGTCGGGCAGGGCGTGGAGCGCCGTCTCGGGGACCGTCAGCTGCTCGGCGAGCGCGCCCGGCCAGCCTCGACGGATGCCGATCTCGAAGCGCTCGTCGCAGACGTGCTGGAGGCCGCCCCGGCAGCGCCGGCACTGGCCGCAGCCCAGCATCGTGTCGCCGGTGACGCGGCGCCCGATCCAGCTCTCCCCGACCCCCTCCCCCGTCGCCGATACGGTGCCGCACCACTCGTGCCCGATGCGCATCGGGTAGTGGGCCTGGCCCGTGTGCAGGTAGGCCATCTCGCCGCTGAAGAACTCGGCGTCCGTCCCGCACACGCCGGCGCGTTCGACGTCCACCACGACCTGCCCCGGGCCGGCGGCGGGCGCCTCGACGTCGAGGACGGAAGCGGCGCCGGCGCCGGTGATCACAAACGCGCGCATCGGTCGATGGTGGCAGAGTCCGCGATCGTGGGCAGGGCCGCCGACACGGACCGGCCGACGCCCTGTCGGAAATCCGACACCCGGACCGGATCCACCGGGCGTACGATGCAGGCATGGCACATCTCGCCTGTTGGGCATGCGGGCGTCAGATCTACACCGTGGCTCCACTCGATGCGCTCTTCACGGAAGAGCGGCGCTGCCCGCGCTGCAGTGCCACGCTCCAGCCGGAGCGCCGTGGCCCCGAGCGGAGGGTCCTCATCAGGCGCCAATACGTCCCGGACGGGACCCCGATCCGCGAAGACCGGACCGACGAGCGCCGTCACGACCGCCGGCGCCGAAACCCGGCGGACGGATCGAACCGACTCTACGGCTGGTCCGCGCACTAGCCCTGGGCCAGCATCCGCGTGATCGCTGCCTCGACGTGGATCGTCGTCGTGTCGAGCATCGGCACGGTCGTGATCGGATGCTCGCGAAACAGCAGCGGCAGTTCGGTGCCACCCAGGATCACGGCCTCGATCCCGTCGCGCGCCGTCATGCGGTCGACGACGGCGGCCATCCCGGCCCGCGTCTCCTCCCGGAAGATCCCTTCGACAAGCTCGCCGAAGTAGCGCTCGTGGATGTACGCCCGGTCGGCCACCTCGGGCACGACGACCGCGATGCCACGACGAGCGAAGACCGCCGGATAGAAGCCGCCCTCCATCGTGAACCGGGCGCCCAGCAGCCCGACCGTCCGGCGACCCTCGGCCTCGGCCACGTCGGCTGTCGCCTCGACGATGCTGATGAGCGGGATGGGTGACGCCACGTCAACCTCGTCGAAGACCAGGTGCGGCGAGTTGGAGGCGAACAGCGCGAGATCGGCCCCCGCACGGGCGAGGCGACCCAGCTCGGCGAGCAACACCTCGATCATCCCCGCGCGGTCGCCCGCATCCAGGAGGCCGAAGAAGTGCGCTGCCTCCAGGCTGTCGATGAGGATCGACGGGTATCGCCCCTCGGGATGGCGCGCCCGGTACCGCGACGTGAGCTGGCGGTAGTAGTCGATCGTGGACGGCGGCGCGATCCCGCCGATGATCCCGAGCGTCTTCAACGCGTTGGATCCTCGAGCGACTGCACCAGCCGGAAGACCTGGCGGCGACCGGAGAGGCCCTTCAGCTCGAATGTCCCAGCGTCCTCCGTGCGCAACCCGGAGCCCTCGAGGAGGTCGTTCGTGGTCGACGAGATGACCACCTCATCCGCACCCGCCAGCGACAGCACCCGTGCGGCGGCGTGCACCGCCAGGCCGCGCGCGTCGCGTCCGACGAACTCGACCTCGCCCGTGTGGAGGCCCGCCCGGATCGAGACGCCCATGTCGCGGGCCGATCGGATCATCGCCGCAGCGCAGCGCACGGCGCGCGTCGCGCTGTCGAAGACGGCGAGGATCCCGTCGCCGGTGGTGCTGATCTCGCGGCCCCGGAACTCGTTCAGCGCATCGCGCAGGCGCCCGTTGTGGGCGATGAGCAGCGCGCGCCAGGCCGTGTCGCCGACCCTCTGGAGCGTCGCGGTGGAATCCACGATGTCCGTGAACAGGACGGTGGCGAGAACGCGCTCGTCGGGTCCCTCGGGCGCGACGCCGACCAGCCGGGCGCTCGTCCATTCGACCGTCAGCCAGGGTTCCTCACCGACCACCCATGCGTCGTGCCCGGCCGG
>DASVIK010000387.1:0-4070 GCA_036382135.1 Candidatus Limnocylindrales bacterium
GTCTTCGTGAAGTCCGCGACGCACTCGAAGGCGTCGAGGCCCGCCGAGAGCGCCTGGTCGAGGGTCACCCCGACCGATGCTGCCTCAGGGTCCGTGTACGTCGCCCGGGGCAGTGCGCGGTAATCCGGGACGATCGCCTCGCCGAGCGCCATCCGGACGGCCAGCTCGCCCTGGTAGTGGCCCTGGTGGGTGTGGAGCTCGGGGCCCGCCGGGTCGCCGATCACCCACAGCCCGTCCGCCACCCGGAGCCGCCCGTCGTGCGGGAAGGACGAACGGTTCGAGACGTCGAGCCCGTAGTGCTCGAGGCCCAGGTCGTCGAGGCCGAAGTCGCGACCGACCGCGAGGAGCACCGCGTGTCCTTCGGCGGTCGTCCCGTCGTCGAGGTCGATCGCGTGGGCACCGTCGGCGCCGGCTCCGGCGCGGACGCGGATCGCTCGCACGCCCAGGCGGACCCGCACGCCGGAGGCGACGAGGGTCGCCCGCACGGCCTCCGCGTTGCGCGGGTGCTCGGTCGGCATGAGCCGCGGCCCCGACTGGACGATCGTCACCGGAACGCCGAACCGGGCGAACACCTGGGAGAGCTCGCAGCCGGTCGGACCGCCGCCCAGGACGAGCAGGCTGCGCGGCAGGTCGCGGGCCAGCGTCGCCTCGCGATTCGTCCAGTACGGGATGTCGTGGATGCCCTCGAGGGGCGGCACCTTCGTCGTGGAGCCGATGGCGACCACGATCTCGCGCCCGGCGAGCTCATGGGTCTGCCCGTCGTGGGTCACGGCGACGCGGCCACGGCCCACGATCCGCCCGGCCCCGCGATAGGCGACGGCGCCGGCGCCCTCGAGGCCCTTCACGTGGCCGGAATCGTCCGGCTCCGCGGCATCGGCCGCCCGGTTGACCATGTAGTCGCGCCGCGTCGAGGCCCGTGTCCAGTCGTAGGCGGCCGGGTTCGCGGCGTGGCGGGCCGCCGAGTTGAGCAGGGCCTTGGAGGGCACGCAGCCGATGTGGGGGCACGACCCGCCGAACCACTGGCGATCGACGATGGCCACGCTCGAGCCGAGCTCGCGGGCCTTGTACGCGGCGGCCTCGCCGGCCGGGCCGGCGCCGATGATGACGAAGTCGAAGGTGTCCATGGCCGCTATGGTGCCTCACCGGGCATCGCGCCGGCGCCTCGCCTCGACGTTACGAGCGCGCCGTCGTCCGCTGGCGGCGCGCCTCGTAGAAGAGCACGGCCGCCGCCGCCGACACGTTCAGGCTGTCGGCGACCCCGAGCATCGGGAGGCGGACGGCGATGACGTCGGGCGCCGTCCAGGCGGCGCTCAGCCCGTCGGCCTCGGCGCCCAGGACGATCGCGACCGGACCGCGGAGGTCTTGCGCGGCGTAGTCGATCGCCCCATCCACGCGGGCCGCCACGATCGTGAGACCGCTCGTGCGCAGCCATGCGAGGGTCTCGACCGAGGTGGCCTCGACGACAGGTCGGGCGAAGATCGTCCCGAGGCTCGCCCGGATGACGTTGGGGTTGGCCAGGTCCGTCCGGGGATCGGCCGCTACGACGGCGTCGAGTCCGGCGCCATCGGCCGAGCGGAGGATCGCCCCGAGGTTGCCAGGCTTCTCGACCCCTTCGACGACCGCGATGAGCGCCGCGGCCGGTGGGGCAGGGAGGTGGATGTCCGCGAAGGTCGGGCGAGGGGTCCGCACGACCGCCACGATCCCATCCGTCCGGTCGCCGAACGCGATGCGGACGAGGACCGCCTCGGACACCTGGGTCGCGCCGTGGCCGTCGGCGGCCAGCCGGGCAAGGAGGGTCGTCGCGTCGGCACTGGTGGCCAGCGATTCGGCGGCGAACGCCTCGACGACCTCGACCCCCGCATCCATCGCGCGCCGGATCTCGCGGATGCCGTCGACGACCGCGAAGCCCGTCGCGTCGCGCTCCCGCCGGTCGCGTAGCCGCACGATGGCCTTGACCCGCGGGTTGGCCGTGCTCGTCAGTTCCGGGACGGTCATCGGGGGCGCCCGAACGTCACGCGCTCATCGCGCGCCGCACCCAGCGGACCGATGCGCCGAGGTGGAGTTGCACGCCGCTCCGGGCATCGAGGGCGAGCGCCTCGACGGTGAGGTCGCCCGGACCGGCCGCCTTCTCGAGCCAGGCGGCGAGCCGGTCGCTCTCCACGTCCCCGCTGTGGGCCGTCAGGAGCACGAACGAGCCGCGCCACGGCTCGAGCAGCGCGACGGCGTCGGCCAGGAGCGCGGGCAGGTCGCGCTCGACCCGCCAGTCCCGGCCGCCGGCGCCGTGCCCGTAGCTCGGTGGGTCCAGGACGATGCCCGCGTAGCGCCGGCCGCGCCGTCGCTCACGCTGGACGAACGTGACGGCGTCGTCGGCGATCCAGCGGACCGGTCGCTCCGCGAAGCCGTTGAGCTCGGCGTCGTGGCGAGCCCACGCGACGGCCGTCCGAGCCGCGTCGACATGGGTCGCCCGGGCGCCGGCCGCGACCGCCGCAAGCGTGCCCCCGCCGGTGTAGGCGAAGAGGTTGAGGACGGCGGGCGGCTCGGCTTCGGGATTGGGCCCGCGCCGCCCCGGCGTGGACAGCGCCCGGACATGCTCCACGATCCAGCGTCGGTTGGGCGCCTGTTCGGGGAACCAGCCGACCTGGCCGGAGGCGGCCAGTCGCAGCTCGGCCTGGAGGGCACCTTCGCGGATGCACCAGGGCTCGATGGGCCGGCCGTCATGGGTGGTCCAGCCCGCGTGGTCCACGCCGCCCTGGACCGCCCGCTCGAACCGTGCATCGGCCGCCCGCCACGCGCCGGGATCGCGCTGCGGCCACCAGTCGGCCGGCGGGCACGGACGGTCGAGCAGGACGGGCCCGAATCGATCGAGCCGCCGGCCGTCGCCGACGTCGATGAGCTCGTAGTCGCCGGGTGTCGCCATCGCGCCATGATGGCGCTTCGGCGATGGCGTCGCCGATCCGGGCAGAGAGATGGAGGCCCCCGTGGCCGGCGGGCTCGATGGAGCTCTCAGGACCTACCCCGGGCCCTCACTGCGGAAGCCGGGCGACGATCACCGTGTTCGCAAGCGTGACCGCTTCCTTCGCGCCCGGGTCGACGATCTCGAGTTCGCCCATGGGTGCGGTGTTCAGCCTGCCCCCCGTGTCCGCCACGATGGCCAGGGTGGTCGGCCCGAGGATGAACCAGAGGATGGCAACCGGGTAGTCTCCCGCCCCCGCCTTGTTGGGCGGCGTCCCCGGATGGTGCCAGACAGCGGCGATCGGCTTCATGTGTCCCCTTACGCGCAAAGGATACGTCGGCGCGGCCACGCGGCGTGCGTCGGCGATCGCACGTGGATGGCGTCGTCGACGAGCCCTGGGGTATCATCCGCGAGCGGCGCGACGGAACCGCGTCGCGATGGGCGGCTAGCTCAGCTGGTTAGAGCACTTGCTTGACATGCAAGAGGTCACTGGTTCGAGTCCAGTGTCGCCCACCACTTCCCCTTTCGCGAGTGGATCCAGGCGCCATCCGTCCTGAACCCGGACGCTGACCATGCGCCGACCGACGATGGGAGCGCTGCCGCTCCGCCACTGCTGGGGGGACCGTGGATCACGCGCCGAGCGACACACCCGCGCCGGACGACGCTCCGGCGGACGGGAAGGCCAGCCACCGGCGCACAGGCGTGGGCTGCGTCGTCGAGGTCGTCGAGACCCTCGCCCTCACACTCGTCATCTTCCTGGTGATCCAGACCTTCGTGGCGCAGCCGTTCCAGGTGCAGATGCACTCGATGGAACCCACCTTCGCCGGGGGCGACTACGTCCTCGTGGCTCGACTGACGCATCTTTGGAACCCGTACGGCCGCGGGCAGGTGGTCGTGTTCCATCCGCCCGCCAACGTGACCAACGCCACGGAGCCGTTCATCAAGCGCATCATCGGGATCGGCGGTGACACGGTCGAGGTCCGTGACGGACAGGTCTTCGTGAACGGGATCGCGCTCGACGAGCCCTACCTGTTCCACGATGCCGCCGGCGCCGCGGAGCCGACGGTCGCAAGCGACCAGTCGCGCTGGGTCGTGCCCGGGGGCGACCTCTTCGTGA
>DASVIK010000388.1:0-3497 GCA_036382135.1 Candidatus Limnocylindrales bacterium
TCCTGCCGGTCCAGGAGAGCGACTTCGTGTTCGCCGTCCTCGCCCAGGAGCTCGGGTTCCTCGGCGCCGTGGTGGTGTTCCTGCTGTTCGCCGCGCTGCTCTGGCGGGTGCTCGTCGCGGGTTGGCGCTCCCGCGATCCGTTCGGCCTGCTCGTGTCGGCGGGGATCGCCTCGATGATCCTGTTCCAGTTCGTCGTCAACGTCGGCATGGTCATCGGCGTGATGCCCATCACGGGCATCCCGCTGCCGTTCGTGACGCACGGCGGCGCTTCGCTGATCAGCCTCGCTTTCGGGCTCGGCGTGCTCCAGAGCGTGAATATCCGGCAGATGCGCGCGGAGTGGTGAGAGCACGCCCGGATTCCTGACGCGTGGTCCACTAGGTCGGGCATATCGGTCTCTCGCGAGCGCGAGCTGAGGCACCGGCCCGCTGGGCCGGCCACCTACCAGGCTATCTCGTCGCGAGCACCGCGGCGAAGACGAGGTAGGCGACGACGATGATCGAGCCCGATCGACGGTCGAGTCCCCGCTGCCTGAGCGCCAGGCCGACGGCCCCCGCCGTGAGACCCACGTAGAACAGGGCCACGAACCGCGCATCCTGTGACGCGGCACCGAGGCCCAGGATCGCCGCCGGGATGAGCAGGCCCACGATGACGTTGATCGCATTGCTGTTGAACGCCGTGCTCAACGTCGCGGCGCCCCGCCCGCGCGACGCCAGGTAGATGGCCGCGACGGCGTTCGGAAGGCTCGTCACGGCCGCGAGGATGAGGCCGCCGATGACGATCGGGGGCCATCCCGCCTGGGTGCCGAGGCTCGTCGCCGTCTGCTCCATCGCCACGCTGGCCGCGATGACGATGACGACCGCGACCAGGACGACGACGGCATCCCGAGGCTCGCCCCGGCGCGGACGGATCGCGACCGCGAGTTCCGACTCCTCCTCGGCGAGCGCTCGGGCCAGCCAGGCGGACCACTGACGTGGCAGGTTCACCCGCGGACGGCTCGCCGGGCGCAGTGCGCTGTAGCCGACGTACGGCACGAAAGCGATCAGCCCCAGGATGATCCCCACCGTCGGGCCGATCAGGCCGGCGACGACCGCGAGGCTGAGCAGCGCAAGCACGATCCCGAGCGCTCCCTCGAGGATGACGGCTCGGCGGTGGAGCCCGATGCGACCGGCGATCAGGGCGCTCAACCCGAGCAGCGCAGCCAGGTTGAAGACGTTCGAGCCGAGCGTCACGCCGACCCCGATCGTCCCGTGCCCACCGGCGATCGCCGTGATCGAGGCCGTGATCTCGGGGCCGTCGGCGGCCAGCGCGGCGAGCAGCCCGAGGAGCGCCTCGGACAGGCCAAGCCGCTCGCCGACCCGCTCGAGGCGGGACACGACGAGAACGCTCGCGGTGAGGCTCACGATGACGCTGAGCGCGAAGATCCCGATCTGCACGCGCCATTCTCGCGCGCCGGACGACCTCTACGACGGCCTGTCGAATGCGGGTCCTCCGGCCTGCTCGACGGCTCGGCCGAGCGCGCCGACCGCGGCCGGCACGGACGTCAGCGGCGGCGGAACAGGCCGCGTCGGTCGGACGCGTCCGGCGGCCCGGATCGGCGTCGCCCGGTGCGGCGAAGGATCTCGTCGATCTCGACCCGGTAGGGCCGCCCGATCGGCATCCGGTCGAGCCACTCGAGGAACTCGAGGTTCGTGCGGGCGATCTCGCCGAGCGACCAGCCGTTGTAGCGGCCGAAGTTGACGATGCTTCCCGAGGGCTGGCCGGGCGGCGGTCCGGCACCGCCCTCCGAGTCGTCCGTCCGCATCGATGCGGGGTCGTAGCCCGAGCCGACGGTCGAGCGGCCGGTCGTCCAGTCGCGCGAGACCTCTTCGGGGCGCTGGCCGCGTGGCTCGTCGGCGCTCGGGCCCGGCGCGCGCGAGCCAGAGCCGGTTCCGGCCGATCCCGGATGCTTCGACGCGGCGGGTTTCGCCCGGTTCGGCGGCGGCTCGGCGGACGGCCACGACGTGTCGCGGTCGGCGTCCGTGCGTCCGGAGTAACGCAGGCGCGCGCCGCGGATCCGGCGCGCCCGCTCCTTGTCGTAGTCGGCCCGCCGGGCAGGCTCCTGCAGGATCTCCCAGGCGCGGTTGATCGCGACCATCCGGTCCTCGGCCTCGGCGCCGCTCGCGACATCCGGATGCCACTTCTGGGCGAGGCGGCGATAAGCGGCCTGGATGACCTCGGGATCCGCCTCGGGATCGACCTGGAGGGTCTTGTATGCGTCGAAGGCGGGATCGTCGGGCCCGGTCATCGGCGGCGATCCGGCAGCGGGAGCCGTTCGGGCCGTGTCCGTCCAGGGTGGCGGGTGCGCATTGCGGGCGCGGCCGCCCAGTCGAGTTTCGAGCAGGGCGCGACGGCCGACTCCATCGTTCGGCAGACTAGCAGACGTGGCTGCTCACCCCTCCGACCGCATCCTGTCCTCCGAACGTGTCGCGGCGTTCCGTTTCGCGGCCGCCGGCGCATGACGACCGACCCGCGCCAGCGCTGGCGTCTCGTCGTCGCCCGGGACGAGGCCGCCCGCGAGCTGGTGCACCGCGATGTCGTGACCGCGTGGGAGGCGGGCCTGCGCGAGGTCGGTCTGCCGATCGCCATGAGCGAGACGGCCACGCCCCGACCCCGGATCTCGTTCGCGGCGCCCGCTCCGATCGGGATGCTCGCCGAGCGGGAGCTGATCGACGTCGTCCTGACCGAGCGGGTCCTCCTGCCCGACATGCGCACGGCGGTCGAGGCGGCGGCCCCCGCCGGCTATCGATGCGTCGATCTGTACGACGTGTGGCTCGGCCGCCCGACGCTCGCCGGTCTCGTGGCCTCCGCCGACTATCGCGCGACGGTCACGACCGAGGCGGGCGAAGGCCCGACGGCGGGCGACCCCGAACCGGCCGAGATCGAGACGGCGGTCGGCGCGTTGCTTGCCGCCCCGCGGATCGAGTTTGCGCGGACGAAGGGCCAGGGCGAGGTCACGGTCGACATCCGGCCGCACATCCACGGGCTGCGGTCGGCTGCGACCCCGATCGTCGCGGGGGGCGCGTCGGCTTCGGCGTCGGCGGTCGACGGCGCGCTCGCGGCCGGCGGCACCTTCGAGCTGTGGATGCGGCTCCGGCTCGGTGGGGAAGGCGGGGTCGGGCGGCCCGAGGAGGTCGTGGCGGCCCTCGGGCGGGAGCTCGGCCGGCGCCTCGTCGCGAGCCGGCTCGTCCGGGAGCGGATCGTGCTCGCCGACGACCCCGACGCCTGAGCCGGCGGCCCGCGGCGGCGACGGTCCCTCGGCCGACCGCCCGCCCGGACGCGGCTCGCTGCGCACGGGTGGCCAGGATCGCGCCCGGGGAACGTTAGGCCGACGCTGGCCACGCCTCGAGGCCCCCGGCGATCGCGACCCCGGTGATCCGTGCTCAGCGCGCCCGTCTAGGAGCCGTCGAAGGCCGGTCCGCCGGTCAATTCGGGCCTCGAGGTGGCCCAAGAGTCCCCC
>DASVIK010000389.1:0-1643 GCA_036382135.1 Candidatus Limnocylindrales bacterium
TGGGCCACGAACCGTGACGTCCGGCTGTCGCCGATGCGAGGGCAGGAAGAGGCGCTGGGCGCCGTCTTCTTCGAGACCGCGGGCTGGGAGCGGCCGTTCTGGTACGCGGCGAACGAGCATCTGCTGGCCGAGTACGGCGACCGGGTCATGCCCCGCGCCGGCGAGTGGGAATCGCGCTGGTGGTCCCCGATCGTCAACGCCGAGCACCTCGCCATGCGCGACCGCGTCGGCATGGTCGACCTCGCCGCCTTCGCGATCTTCGACGTGGCCGGAGCCGGCGCGCTCGACTACCTCCAGGGCCTGGTCGTGAGCCAGATGGACGTGCCGGTCGGCCGGGTCGTCTACACGCCACTTCTCAACGCGGCCGGCGGCATCGTGGCCGACCTCACGATCATGCGCCTGGCCCACGACCGGTTCCGGGTCGTGACGGGCGGCGGCATGGGCATGCGCGACAAGAAGTGGTTCGCGGACCACCTGCCGGCCGACGGCTCGGCACAGATCCAGGACCAGACCTCGGCGCTGTACACGATCGGCGTCTGGGGGCCCCGCGCCCGGGATCTCGTCCAGGCGGTCGCCGACGCGGACCTCTCGAACGAGGCCTTCCCGTTCGGCACCTGCCGCTCGGTGGACATCGGCGGCGTCCGGACCCTCATGTCGCGGATCTCGTACGTCGGCGAGCTCGGCTGGGAGATCTACTGTCCGATGGAGCAGGGCCTCCGGCTCTGGGACACGCTCTGGGCGGCGGGCCAGCCCCTCGGCGTCGTGGCGGTCGGGATCGGCGTCTATGCGACCACCGGTCGACTCGAGAAGGGCTATCGCGCCCACGGCGCCGAGCTCGAGCTCGACTTCGACCTCGTGTCGGCCGGCATGGCCCGACCGAAGGTGAAGGAGACCGACTTTCTGGGCCGGGCCGCCTACCTCGAGCAGCGATCGCGCCCCGCGCCCGCGATCCTGTCCACGCTGACCCTGGACGACCCGACCTCGCCGGCCGGCGTCAAGCGCTACATGCTCGGCCGGGAACCGGTCGTGACGCCCGACGGCAAGCCGCTCGTCGATGCGAAGGGCCGCCGCTCGTACGTGACGAGCACGGGATCAGGCCCATCCGTGGGCGCGCATCTGCTCATGTCCTACCTCCCGCCCGAGGTGGCCGTCGTCGGCGCCAAGCTCGCGGTCGAGTACTTCGGCGATCGCTATCCGGTCACGGTCGCGGTGGCCGGAGCGACGCCGCTCTTCGACCCCGAGAACCTGCGGATCCGCGGCTGAGCCCCGGGCGAGCGGTGTGATCGGACGGTGAACGTCCTCGTCTGCGTCAAACGGGTGCCGGTCACCGGCGGCCGGATCGTCCTGACCGACGATTCTCGGGCCATCGATGCGCGGTTCCTCGGCTTCACGATCAGTCCGCACGAGGAGTGCGGCGTCGAGGAGGCGGTCCGGCTCGTCGAGACACACGGCGGCTCGTCGGCCGTACTGACCCTGGGTCCGGACGCCGCCACCGAGCAGCTCCGCGACGCGCTGGCGGTGGGGGTGCAGCGGGCGATCCTGCTCGAGGTGGGCGACAGCGAGGATTGGGACGCCGTGGCGACCGCCGCCGCGATCGTCGACGCGGTGCGCGCCCAGGAGGCCGCCGGGACGCCGTTCGACCT
>DASVIK010000390.1:0-5672 GCA_036382135.1 Candidatus Limnocylindrales bacterium
CGTCCACGAGGTCCTCGAGGAGGCGGCGGGTACCCTGCGTCCGGGAGAGTCCGGCCTCCTGGCCCTCGACTGGTGGAACGGCAACCGGTCCGTCCTCGTCGACGCCGACCTGTCCGGGCTGGTCATCGGGATGACCCTCGCGACCGAGGCGCCGGAGATCTACCGGGCCCTCATCGAGGCGACGGCGTTCGGGATGCGGGTGATCGTCGGTGGGCTCCGGGCGGGTGGCGTGGCCGTCGATCGGATCGTCGCCTGCGGCGGACTGCCGGAGCGTAACCGGCTGCTCATGCAGATCTACGCGGACGTCACCGGCCTGCCGATCGCGGTGGCGGCATCGGCCCAGACGCCGGCCCTCGGGTCGGCGATGTTCGCTGCCGTCGCCGCGGGCACGGACGCCGGCGGGTACGCCACGATCCAGGCCGCGGCGCGCCGCATGGCGCACCTGCGCGACGAGGTGTACGAGCCGATCGAGGCGAACCGCCGGGCCTACGAGGCGCTCTACCGGGAGTACGTCCGGCTGCACGACCTCTTCGGCCGGGGCGTCGATCCGGCCATGAAGGCCCTCAAACGGTTGCGCCTCGAGGCGAAGGCCGCGCGGGCGCCGGTGCTGCTCCGCGATCCCGTGATCGACGGTGCCGCATGAGCGTTCAACGCACGATCCACGCAGGCGTGAGGACCGGACGGCCGGCGGCCGCCCGCATCCTCGAGCTCATCACGCCTTTGACCAGGACGGCGATCTCGTCCCGCTAGGAATCCTCCTCCTCCGAGCGGGACGAGATCGTTCGTTGCCTCAGTCGCCCGGGTCCTCCATCAGGGGCAGGGCGAAGCCGACATCCGCCCCGCCACCGTCGCGCGAGCGGGCCCAGACGCGTCCACCCTGGGCTTCCACGATCCGTTTGCAGACGGCGAGACCGATCCCCATCCCGCTGGCCTGGCGCTTGGCGATCGTGGAGCGGTAGAACGGCGTGAAGATCCGGTCCGCCTCGGACGCGCCGATGCCGATGCCGCGATCGAGGACCGAGACCCGAGCCTCGTCGAGGTCGGCGCTCAGCTCCACGTCGATCGCCTGGCTGCGCGGGCTGTACTTGTCGGCGTTGCTCAACAGGTTGCCGACGAGCAGCTCCAGGTAGGTCCGATCCGCTTCCACGACCACATGGCTTCCGGGTTTGCGGGTGAAGGTCACCGGGCGACGGCGTCGCTTCTGGAACGCCTCGCAGGCGCGCCGCAACACGTGGTCGAGGAGCTGCGGCTCGAGCTCCGGCGGCGTGCCGGCCTCCGCTCGCGTCAGGAGCAGGAGGTTCTCGATGACCCCGAGGAGGCGGTCCGAGTCCTCGGCGACATCCGCGAGCATGTCGCGCGGCTCGTCGGGCAGGGCACCGGACCGCTGGAGCAGGAGCTGGGCGTTGCCGTAGATCGTCGTCACCGGCGTGCGCAGCTCGTGCGACACCAGGCCGAGGAAATCCTCGGCCGCCAACCGTTCGGTGATGTCGACCAGGACGTTGACGGCGCCCACGAGGCGCCCGTTCGCGTCGTGCAGGGGAGTCGGGTACGCCTCGAACGAGACCCGCGACCCGTCCGGTCGCTCGGCATGCGCGGTGGCCCCGCGCACGGCCCGATCCTCGCGGATGGCCCTCGCGATCGGGGATTCGTCGTGGCGCATCGGACGGCCGTCGGGCCAGAAGAGCTGCAGCGACCCGCACCATTCCTCGCCGGGCCTGGGCCGGCGGCCCCACAGGGCGGCGGCCGCCTCGTTGAAGAACGTGATCCGGCCCTGGGCGTCCGTCGTATAGAGGGCCACGCCGAGCGCATGGAGGAACGCCTGGGCATCGGCGAGCGGGTTCTGTCCGGGATCGCTCGCGTCCCAGCCGGGGGCGGAGTCGAGAAGCCGCAGGGGCGACGTGTCCGCTCCGCCCGCGCCCGTCGAGGCGCCTTCTGCGCTCTGATTCTGGTCTCTGTCTAGCGCCATGCCGTTGGCTCCCGTGTCGAGGACCGCCGGGAGTGTGGCGAGCCGAGCGCCACGACTCGACACCAGAGTAGCCCCTCCGGGGCGACCTCGTCCCGTCCGAGCCCTCGAGCGTGGACCTCAGGCCGGTTCGATCTCCAGGTAGTGCTGGATGTCGAACTCGAGCAGGAAGTCCTCGAGACCGGCGAAGTAGATCGGCCGCGCCAGGAGATCCTTGCCGCCGGCCCAGCCGTAGAGCGGGTCCATCGAGACCCAGCGGCTGATGAAGACGAACGCATGGTCCACCGGCCCGGCCTGGGCCATCAGTCGCGCGTCGAGCAGGCCGTCGACGCGACGAGCCGCCTCGAGCTTCGCCAGGGCACGTTCGCGGACCTGGTGGGCCCGTTCCTTTCGGACACGGGTGCGAAGGATCCGGACGATCATCGCCCCAAGGGTACGGCGCGCCGCTTGGGCGCGTACGAGTGTCCTACACCCGACGCCGCCCCGAGATCAGGCCGGAGACGAGGACGATCAGGGCGATCACGAGCAGCAGATGGACGAGCGCGCCGCCGATCGACAGGACGAAGCCGAGCAGCCAGAGCGCGACCAGTACGACGAATATCGTCCACAACATGTCCGAGGATCCTCCACCTGGAACCACACCCCGGGCATGGATCGCCCGGCGCACGTCGCCGCGAGACGCAGGACCCGACTCAGCGAGGGGACCGGGCGGGCTGGTCGGGGTGCCGAGCCTCGTCGCGGACCTTGCCCACCTCCGTCCGGATGTGGTCGCCGGCGTTGCCGAGATCCTTGCGGATCTCGTCGCCGGCGTTCCCGATGTCGTCGCCGATGTCGTGCCCGTCGACGTCGCGGACCCGCTTCTTGGTCCCGGTCTCGATCTCTCGGCCGGCCTTCTTGATGTCGTCCATCCGGGACCTCCTTGCGTTGGGGACGCGTCGGCGTCCCGTGTCACCCAACGATGCGCCACGGGGCGTTTCGGGCGTCCCGTAGCCCTGTGGGCTCCGTCTCGCAGCGGCATCGCAGCCGCGTCGGCGCGACGCGGCGGACAGGACGCCGGCGGAGCCGGTCCCGACGCTAGCGGGGGACGACCTCGTAATGCGCCACCTCGACATCGAGCAGCCGCTCCTCGTGTCGGGTGGCGTCGGGCCGCTGCGTCCCCGCGCCGGTCGAGGCCTCGATCGACGCCCATTCGGCCCAGACCGACAAGGTGAGGAACCCGTCAGGTGGCAGCGGCGCGAGGTAGAGCGCGAGCGGCCCTTCGCGGGTCGCGGCATCCTGGAGCGTGCCCGACCGCGCGTCGTCGACGTAGGCGTCAAGCTCGCCCGCGCGGACCCGACCCTTGACGAGACGCATGACGCGCTCGGGCTCGCGGCGCTCCGAGCGCACCGCGATCGCGAGGGGATGGACCTCCAGCGCGCGGTCGGTGGTGTCGGCCAGGTGTTCCGGGTGGAACCCGGAGCTCTCGAGGTCCGTGCCGAGCGACTCGACCATCGCGGCGTCCGATTCCCAGATCGAGGCAACGAGGCGCTCACCCGTGGCATCGGGGCCGTGGCGCCCGGCATGGACGTCGATCACGCCCGCCAGGCGCTGGAGGTCCGGGAGGATCCGGTCGCGCAGAACGCTGTCGAACTCGCCGCGGATCGGTCGGCAGCGAACCAGCCGGACCACGAGTTGGCCTGTCATGGACCGCGATGATACCCGTCGGCCCGCCCGGATCGATCGCTTGGAGCGACACTTCGTTGCAAGGCTGCTTGGGTGTCGCGACGAGCGGTCGCAACGTCCGGGGCGTCATGGTTGAGCACCATGGAGACCCAACCTGTCCTTGACCGACCACTCGGACCACGCCCGGACGGCCGGGCGCGGAGGAAGCCCCTCGCGGACCGGGACGCGCGGGCAGCCTATCGGCGCTTGACCGCGGCCGGGCTCGACGGCGCCGGCGCCGGCAACCTCACGGGCTTCATGGTCGGCCTGCGCCCCATGACGGTCCCCTGGAACATGCGCGAGATCTGCGCGCTCCTCTTCATGCGCGATCTCGTCAGGCACGAGCGCATCGCTCGATAACCCGGCTCGCGAAGACCGTGTCGCCGAGCGCGGCGGGACGCCGCTCGGCCGGCGCGGCTCAGCCGGCGGCAGGCTCGGACGAGTCCGGCTCGGACGAGGCGGGTGCGCCGGAGTCGGTCGTCGTCGCGGCGGCTCCATCCGCCGCGGGTGCCTTCGACCGTCCTGCGCCGGCCTCCACGTCGAGGAGGTATCCGATGCCCTGGAAGGTCTTGATCCGGCCGGGCTGACCCGGCTCCGCCCCGAGCTTGCGCCGGACCCGACTCACCCACACGCGGAGGTACTGCAGGTCGTCCCGGTATTCCGGCCCCCAAACCTTGGTGAGCAGCTCCGTGTGCAGGACGACCTTGCCGGCGTTCGCCGCCAGGTGCTGGAGCAGGAGCCACTCGGTCCGCGAGAACTGGACGAGGTGTCCGCCCCGGCTCACCATCCGGCGCTCGAGATCGATCTCGACGTCGTCGAAGGCGACGATGCCCTGGCCCGGCGTCGCGCCGGACGAGCGACGGATGACCGACCGCACGCGGGCCGCGAGCTCGTCGGGGTGGAACGGCTTCGCGACGTAGTCGTCGGCGCCGAGGTCGAGGCCCTTCGCCTTGTCGGACGTCGATCCCTTCGCGGTCAGGAGGATCACGGGCACCGGCCGGCGCTCGCGGAGCTGCAGCATGACCTCGATGCCGTCGATGTCGGGCATGACGATGTCGAGGAGCACGACATCGGGGCGGACCTCTTCGGCCTTGCGCAGCGCTTCCTCGCCGCTCTGGGCGGTCACGACCCGGAATCCCTCTTCCTGGAGCGCGATCGACACGAGCTTCGTGATCCGTGGCTCGTCATCGGCCACGAGGACCAGGGGCTTCGTGCTCACATCGACCTCCTGCCGGGGTGCTGCCGGCCCGGACCAGCGTTGCGCCGCGTTCATCGTGCAGCGTGCGCGCCCGGCCGTCCAGCCGCACGGTGATGCTGATCGTGAGCGAGGGTGCGTGACACCGGCGTTCGGCCGGCGCGAGGCGACATTGCAGTCGCATCGCAGTCGAGCGGCAAACCGCAGGGCGACCTGCGTCTGCAGCGCCGCTGCAATGGAGTGGCCGCCGTTGGCCGGTCAATCAGCAATGCGATACGTCCCACAATGTTCTCGGGCGCCACATGGCGCGAACCGTGGTCGACGAGGGGGCGAAGGGCGGCGAGGTCGTCACCTACGAGACGTGGAGCTCGTAGCCCACTACAACGCGCGAGCGCCCAGCCTGTGCGCGCGCTCGCACATCCAGACAGAAGGAGCACAAGCCATGGGTATCCTCGCGTGGATCGTCCTCGGGGCGATCGCCGGCTTTATCGCGAACATGATCTTCGGCGGCAATGAAGGCGTGATCGGCACGATCCTGCTCGGGATCGTCGGCGCGGTCGTGGGCGGCTTCCTGGCCGGCACCGTGCTGAAGCTTGCGGACGTCACCGGCCTCAATGTCGAAAGCATCGTCGTCTCCGTCATCGGCGCGATCATCGTGCTCGCCGCCTTCCGGATGTTCAACGGCCGTCGGGCCACCGCCTGACCCGTCCGGCGCTCGCGCCGGCAACCGTCCACTCGGCGCCCGCAGGAGTACCTGCGGGCGCCGCTGTCTGTCCCGCGGAGAGGAGACGCCACGTGGCGGCCCGGCGCGAG
>DASVIK010000391.1:0-2286 GCA_036382135.1 Candidatus Limnocylindrales bacterium
GTTGAAGAAGTTCCCCCAGCGCGCGATGGCCTGCATCACGAACAGCCCGGGCGCGACAGCGTCCGCCCAGGCCAGGAACGGCTGGCGCTTCCAGCGCGCGTAGCCATAGGCGACCGCGACCCCGGCGATGATCCCGCCATAGACCCCGAGCCCCGAGTACGGTGGCAGGACGATCCGGAGCAGGTCGTCTCGGTAGAGCTGCCACTGGTCGATGACGTGGTAGAGCCGGCCACCGATGAGGGCCGCGATCGCGACGACGATCATCCCGTTCGGGAGCAGCCCGACGTCCAGCCCACGCCAGCGAGCCTCGCGGCTGATCACGAGATAGGCCACGGCAAGCCCGAGCGCGTAGGCGATGCCGTACCAGTGCAGGGCCAGCGGACCGATCGAGAAGGCGATCGGCGATGGCGTCAGGTCGATCACGCCGGCAAGTGTGGCATCGAGGGCCGCTCCGCCGTGGCGCCCGCCCGCCGCGGCGGCGGCCGAAGGCTGACCGCCGGCCGGCCGTCGGTCACGAGAACAGGGTGAGGCGCGCCCCGACGAGCAGGAGGAAGATGCCGAACGCCCGCTGCGCGACCTCCGGCGAGAGCGCCGTCCCGATCCGGGCGCCGAAGTAGGCCCCGATCAGGAGGCCGACCGCGATGACCGCGGCCGCCTGGATGTCGACGTGCCCGGCCCGGTAGTACTCGAGCGCGCCGAACAGGCCGACCGGCAGGAGAAGCGCCGCCAGGGAGGTGCCGGCGGCCGTCGCGATGGGGAACCCTACGACGAGAATGAGCGCCGGCACGATCACGAGCCCCCCGCCGATGCCGAACAGCCCCGACAGCACCCCGCCGACGAGTCCGATGATGGCAATCGGGACGATGGCTGGCATGGCTCCAAATCCTCCTCGAGCTGGTCATCGCCGAGAGTAGCCGCTCGCAATCACCGCAGCAGTCGCGACGTTGCGGCCCGCGTGCCCCGTCGCTTCAGCCCGGCGAACCCGGCAGGTCGCGGGAGATCGCCCAAGTGATGGCGGCCGCGGCGCCCTCGAGCGCGCCGAGGGGTGTGGAGATTCGGTCCGGGTCCCGCTGCCTGCGGAGGACTCCGTTGTATCCATTCCGGACCGGGTCTCGTCATTCGAGTGGGACGGGGAGTGGACCCGTCAAAGCCGAGAGGACACCCCAATGAAGTTCGAGACCAACGAAGCGCCCATCGATCGCGCCATCCGCATCGTGCTGGGGATCGCGCTCGCCGCGGTCGCTCTCGGCGGAGCCGTCACGGCGCCGCTGCTCTATGGCGTGTGGGTCGTCGCCGCGATCGCGCTCGTCACGGGTATCGTTGGCTTCTGCCCGCTCTACGCGCTCCTGCGGGTCAGCACGAAGTCCAAGGCGCGCTGAGCCACGCAACGAGGATCGAGTTGCCGATTGACGCGACGGCCGACGGGAGCGAGTTCGCCACTGCGCTCGCGAGCGAGCTCCCGCGGCTCGTCCACCTCGCGACCCGCCTGGTCCGGGATCCGGACCAGGCCGAGGACTGCGCCCAGGAGACCATCGTGGGCGCCTGGCGGCGCCGGGACCAGCTTCGGGACCCGGCGTCGCTCGGTGGTTGGCTCCGTCGCAGCCTGGTCAACCGGATCATCGACCGCTCCCGGGTCCACCACGACGAGCTGGACATCGAGGCCGTCGAGGCGGACTGGCGGGATGACCGGTACTCGGTGGCGCCCGAACGGGTCCTCGAGCGAGCCGAGCTCCGGGACGAGCTCGAAGACGCGCTGGCGCGACTCCCGGTCATCTACCGCGTCACGGTCGTGCTCCACGACGTCCTTGGATGGACAGGCATCGAGATCGCGCGGGCGATGTCGACGGGACTACCGGCCACGAAGCAGCGTCTCCGGAGGGGTCGGATGCTCCTCGTGAGCGCGCTCGCGGAGGATGACGAGCGACGTCGGGCGAGCCTCGCCCAACCCTTGCGCTGCTGGCGGGCGCGGCGGCACGTATCTGCATATCTCGACGGCGAGCTTGATGCCTCCATGCGAGCTGCCGTCGAAACGCACTTCGAGGCGTGCCCAACCTGCCCGCCGCTGTACGCGAGCCTGGTCGGCGTTCGCGCGACCCTCGGCGGCCTGCGCGACCCCGACACGGTGATCGAGGATGCCATGGCGATCCGGATCCACGCGCAGCTGGACGACCAGGTCGGCCGGCCAAGCCAGCGACGAGGCGTCTCCGGCAATGCATGATCCGGAGTCGCCGCCGGGTCCGAGCCATCGGGAGCGCTGGGACGAGCGCCACGCCGCGCAGGAACCCA
>DASVIK010000392.1:0-9907 GCA_036382135.1 Candidatus Limnocylindrales bacterium
GCGGCTCATCATCGCCGAGGACCACCTCGCGCCCGTGGTGGCGGTGAACATCTGGTACGGCGTCGGGAGCAAGCACGAGGTCAAGGGCAAGACCGGCTTCGCCCACCTCTTCGAGCACGTGATGTTCCAGGGCAGCGCCCATGTGAAGAAGGCCGAGCACATCGCGCTCGTCCAGGGCGCCGGCGGGACGATGAACGGGACCACCTGGCTCGACCGGACGAACTACTTCGAGACGATGCCGTCGCATCAGCTGGAGCTCGCCCTGTGGCTCGAGGCGGACCGGATGGGCACCCTCCTCGACGCGCTGAGCCAGGAGAACCTCGACAACCAGCGCGAGGTGGTGAAGAACGAGAAGCGCTGGTCGTACGACAACCGGCCGTACGGCGACTGGAACGAGCGCATCAACGAGCTCCTCTTCCCGCCCGATCACCCGTACCACCACACGACCATCGGGTCGATGGAGGATCTCGACGCGGCGTCCCTCGACGACGTGAAGGCGTTCTTCCGGACCTACTACGCCCCGAACAACGCGGTGCTGTCGCTGGTCGGCGACGTCGACCCGGCCGAGGCACGAGCGTGGGTCGAGCGCTATTTCAGCCGGATCCCGGCCAACCCGGCCATCCCGCCACTCGGCGACCTGAGCCTGCCGCCGACGCTCGGCGGAGAGCGCCGGACGACCGTGGAGTCGGCCGTTCCGCTGCCGCGCGTGTACGTCGGGTTCCGCGCCCCGGTCTTCGGGGATCATCGCCTCGACGCCCTGGAGGTCGCCTCCCAGATCCTGGCCGGGGGCAAGGGCAGCAGGCTCCACCAGCGACTCGTGCGCCAGGACCGGATCGCCCAGGACGTGGTCCTGTTCACGCTCGGCTTCACCGGTGGCGCGTCGGTGTCGGCCGGCTGGGCGACCGCCCGTCCGGGCATCCCGATCGAGCGGGTCGAGGCCGTGCTGAACGAGGAGCTCGAGCGCCTCGGGACTGAGCTCGTCACGGACGACGAGATGATCCGGGCCCGCGCACTGGTCGAGACCGACGAGCTGGGATCGCTCCAGCGGGTCGAGGAGCGGGCCGACCGCCTGTCGATGTACGCGACGCTGTTCGACGACCCGGGGCTCATCGACCGGATGCTCGAGCGCTACCTGGCGGTGACCCCGGAGACGATCCGGGACGTGGCTGGGGCCGTCTTCCGAGCCGACAACCGGGCCGTCGTGACGTATCTGCCGGCCGCCGGCTCGAACGGCACGGCCCAGGAACAGGACGGCGGAGCCGAGGGGGTGGCGTGACCGAGATCGTCGTCGCCGAGCGGCCGACGCCCGGCCATCCGCGCCCGTATGCCTTCCCGGAGTTCGAACGCGATCGCCTGCCCAACGGCCTCTCGGTCATCACCGTCCCGCTCCCGGGTCGCCCGCTCGTCACCGCCACACTGGTCCTGCGCAATGGCGCCGTCGATGAACCGGCCGGCGTGGCCGGGGCGACCGTCCTCGCGGCGCGGGCATTGCCCGAGGGTACGGAGCAATACGACGCGATCGCCCTTGTCGAGGCATCGGAGCGGCTCGGAGCGTCACTCCACGCGGAGACGAGCTGGGACGCGATGTCCGCGGGCGTGGAGGTGATCGGCGAGCGCCTCGACGCGGCCCTGGAGCTGCTCGCCGAGATGGTCGGCCGGCCGACGTTCCCGGACTCCGAGGTCGAGCGGCTGCGGGACGAACGGCTCAACGACATCCTCCAGGCGCGCGCCGATCCGCGCCGTCGGGCGGAGGAGGCCTTCGTCGAGACGATCTACACGGCCGACTCGCCGTACCACCGGCCGGCATCCGGCCTGGAGCCGACCGTCGCGCCCCTCGACGCCGCCGCGCTCCGTGCCGCCTGGCAACGGGGCATGGACCCGGCCACGACCACCCTGGTGGTCGGCGGGGACCTGACCGGGCTCGACGTCCGGGCCCTGGCCGAGCGCCTCTTCGGCGGCTGGACCACGTCCGCCGGGGCGCGGCCCCAGCCGGCCATCATGGCCCGGCCGGCCCTCGACAAGCGGCTCGTCCGCCTCGTCCACCGCCCGGAGTCGGTCCAGACCGAGATCCGGATCGGCCATCCGGGGCTGCCCCGCCGGATCCCGGACTACCACGCGCTCTCGGTCATGACGACGATCCTCGGCGGCCTGTTCAACTCCCGGCTCAACATGAACCTGCGCGAGGAGAAGGGCTACACGTACGGGGCCAACGCGGGGTTCGACCTGCGCCGCGCGGCCGGACCGTTCGCGGCGCGGGCCGCCGTGAACACCGAGGTCACCGTGCCGGCGATCCGCGAGATGCTGCGCGAGCTCGAGCGGATGCGCGACGAGGCGGTCACCGACGCCGAGCTGCGCGCGTCCCGCGACTACCTCATCGGCGTCTTTCCGTTGCGCTTCGAAACACCGGGGCCGGTCGTCGGCTCCATCGCCGGGCTGGTGGTCCACGGGTTGCCGGACGACGAGCTGGCCCGCTACCGGGACGGGATCGAAGCGGTTAATGCCGACGACGTCCGTACGGCTGCGCGCGCGCATCTCCATATCGAGCGAGCCGGGATCGTCCTTGTCGGCGACGCGGAACGCATCGCGGCGGAGGTCGAGGCGGGCGACTTCGGCCCTCTCGAGGTGGTTCGCGACGAGGTCGCCTCGCCGGCGTGAGGCGGGCTCCGGTGCGCCCGTGCCCCAGCCTGAAACCTTTGCCGCAGGTGGCGTCTCAGTCAGGGAAGAAGCCGGTCGATCGACCGGTGCCCAACCTGGAGACACCACACCGATGGACCGAAACCGCCTCACGCGAGCTGCCGGCGGCACGCTTGTCGCCGCGTTCCTCGTGGCCAGCGCCGTCATCGGCGCCGACGCCCTGACCCGACCGGCGACGCCGGGCACGCCCGTCCTCGTGAACGACTCGACCGTCGTCCCGACCGACGCGGCCGGTCCGAACAACGAGGCGACCGAGTCGCCCGAGGCGACCGAGTCGCCCGAGGCCAGTGAGACGCCCGAGGCCAGTGAGACGCCCGAGGCGACCGCGAAGCCCGAGGGGATCAACAAGCCCGAAGGCACCCCGAAGCCGGACAAGACCCACGCCCCCAAGTCGACCGAGAACCCGGGCGAGGACCAGGGCGGGGACCAGGGCGACGACAATGGCGCCGGCGGTAACAATGGCAGCCAGAGCGGCCATCACGACGGCAACGGCCAGGGCACCCCTGAGCCCACCCACAACGGTGGGGACAACGGCGACAGCGCCCCGTCGCAGGGCTGAGAAGCCCTGACGCGCGACAATCCGATCTGTCGGGACGTTACGAAGGACCCACTGTGGACAGGCTCCGCCTTCCGCATGATGGTCAGGCCATCCGGGCAGCGTCCCGGATGAGCCCGACCAGGACGGAGACCGACCGATCGAACCAGTCGCTCAGATCGCTCACCAGCCGACCTTCGTGGATGACGCGGAAGCCCGGACCGTGGTCGACGCCGTGCTGCGCGGCGATCGAGATGCGTTCCGGGTTCTCGTCGAGCGCGAGTCGACGAGCGTCGTCCGAGCGTGTCACCGGGTCCTGGGCGACGTCCGCGACGCCGAGGATGCGGCCCAGGAGTCTTTCGTGACCGCCTATCGCTCCCTTGCCTCATGGCGGGGCGAGGGCACCTTCGGGGCGTGGATGGCACGTATCGCCGTCCGCGTCTCCCTCCGCCAGGCCAGCCGACGCCGCCCGGTCACCTGGATCGATCCGATCTCTGCCGAGTCGGCCGACCCCGCGCATGCCCGGACGCCGGCCGACCGGGCGTCCCGCTCGGCCCTCATGTCGGGGGCCATCGACGCTGCGAGTGGCCAGGACCCGGCCTCCCTCGCGCTTCGCGGTGAGCGTGAAGTCGCGGTTCGTGCCGCGGTCGCCGGACTCGACGAGCCGTATCGCGAAGTCGTGGCCCTGCGCTTCTTCGGGGACCTCTCCCTGGCCGAGATCGCCGCCGTCTCCGGACGGCCGCTGGGGACGGTCAAGACCCACCTGCATCGCGGCCTCGGCCGGCTGCGCGACACCCTCGCCGCGGAGGCCGCTCGATGAGCCGGCGCCCGTTCCAGCCATCCGAGCTCGAGGGCACCGGGGATCCGGCCGGGTCGGCAGACCTGCTGGCCATGGCTCGCGAGCTCGAGCGGCTCGACAGCGGAGCGATCCGCCCCTCCGATGGCTTCACGGACCGTGTCCTCGCGGCGATCGGCAGTGAGCCGTTGCCGCGTCCGATGGCCGTTGCCGGCCTCGCCGCCCGCGAAGGGCGGCTGGGCGCGATGGTCGCCGCGCTCCGCGACACCTGGCACGTCGCCTGGTCCGGGGGCCGGCCGCTCGCCGCACGCGCCCAGGCCATGGCATTCGTCCTCCTCCTCATCGTCGCGGTGGGCTCGGTGAGCGGCCTGGCCACGGTCGGCACGCTCAATGCGCTGTTCCCGCCCAACAGCTCGCCCTCGCTCCAACCGACGCCCGCGCTCCTGACCACTCCGAGCCCGTCGGTCGAACCGACGGAGAAGCTGCCGGCCACGGTCCCGACGGCCTCGCCCGAACCCACCGAGGCGACCGGTCCGGCCGCCACGCCGGAGCCGACCGACACCCCCGAGCCGGCCGACACGCCGGAGCCTCGCGACACCCCGCGTCATACCGAGCGGCCCGGTCACACGGAGACGCCCGGACCCGCCGAGACGCCCGAGCCGGGCGACAACGGCGGCAGTGGCAGTGGCAGCAGTGGCAGCGACGGCGGCGGCGGTGGCGCCGAGGGCACCCACCACCCGTAGCGACCGCTCCAACACGATCCATCGGACGCGGCGCGAGGTGGCGTCCGCGTCCCGACCCGGCTACGCTCGTCGGGTGATCGTCGTCGTCGGTGACCCCACCCTGCGGTTCGCGGGTGGAGGCATTCCGGCCCTCGCCGGCGGCTCGGCAGCCGCTCTCGCCCGGGCGTGCGTCCGGGCCGGTGCCACCGTCCAGCTCGCCGGCAAGGTGGGGGACGATCCGGCCGGCGACGAGATCCTCCTGGCGCTGACCCGCGACGGGATCGGGCACGTCGCGCTCCTCCGGGACGCCGGCGCGACCACGCGGCTCGACGAGACGTCCGCCCCGACCGTCACCGAACCGTCTCCGAACGGGGACCTGCCACGCGACGAGTGGGCGGTCGCCGAGGATGACGACAGCGCCGGCGCCGTGGATCCGCCGGATCCGGCCGCCGAGGGCGGGGCCCGGCACACGTCGCCGGAGTCGACGCTCGCGCCGGAGGATCTCGATCTCGCCCTGCGCTACCTCAGCACGTTCGCGGTCCTGATCGTGGCCCAGCCACTCGGGCCGGCGACGCTCGCGGTGGCCGTGGAAAGTGCCGCCTACGCCGGAGCGCACCTCATTCTCATCGACGTGCCCGACGCCGCGACCGCAGCCGTGGCCTCCGTCCCGGTCGACGACATCACCGCGCTCGAATCGCCGCCGACCGATCCGGACGGCGTTTTCACGGCGCTCGTCGGTCGCTACGCGGCCGCGCTCGACGGCGGCACGCCCGCGGCCGCGGCGTTCCGCGCCGCGCTCGGGGCGGCGGGTTGGGAGGCCGCGACCCTCTAGGCCCGTTCTTCCGCAGGCGGCTCGAGCGCGTCGAACAGCCCGGGTGGATCGTCGTGCCCGGCGCCGCCCGATGCGGGGAGCGCGCCGGGCCGCTCGCCGAGGGGCACGATGAGCTCGGGCCCGTTGTTGCGGACGTTGTTCACGAGCGTCTCCACCGGGTAGGCCTCGAGGCCCTCGTCCGGCGCCGGGACGAGCAACCCCTGGAGCTCGGCGATGTCCTCGAGCGATGGATCGAGCCAGCGCGACCAAGCCTCCGGGGCCAGCACGACGGGCATCCGGTCGTGGATCGGGGTCATGAGCGCGTTGGCGCCCGTCGTCACGATGGTCATCGTGCGCAGCACCTCGCCGGTGGCCTTGTCGCGCCAGCCCGACCAGAGGCCGGCGAACGCGAGGGGCGCCCCGTCGAGCCGGTGGATGACGAATGGCTGGCGTCGTCCCGGATCGCGTCGCCACTCATAGAACCCATCCGCCGGAACCAGGCAGCGGCGGCGGGCGAACGACTCGCGGAAAGCGTTGCTGGACGCGAGTGTCTCGGCCCGCGCGTTGATGAGCCGGGACCCGATCGAGATGTCCTTGGCCCAGAACGGGACGAGGCCCCAGCGATAGGCCGTGATCGCCCGCCGATCGTCCTTCTCCACGACGATCGACACCGGATCCGTCGGCGCGACGTTGAACCGGCCGCCGGGATCGTCCACGAGCGCCTCGGCCTCGAACCACTCGGCGAGCTCATGATCGGAGCGCTGCTGGGTGAACCGACCGCACATCGGGGGCCAGTCTAGTAGAGTCGGCGCCGATGACGACCGATCCGAGTCAGCCCGGCCCCCTCGACCGGGCGACGGCCCTGGCGGTCCTCGCCCGGGCCGACGAGCTGCTCGCGGCCGGCGAGCTCGAGGCGGCGGCCGCGCACTACCAGCGCGTGATGGGGTTCGACGAGGCGGCGGTCACCGCCAGCGCCTACTACGGCTTCGGCAACGCCCTCTATCGGCTCGATCGTGAAGACGACGCGCTCTGGGCGTGGCGGCGGGTCCTGAACCTGCCGGAGACGCCGAGCACGTATTTCGCCTGGCGCCAGATCGCCGCCGCGCAGGTCCGCGATGGCGACCTGGTGAACGCGCTGAAGTCGTATCGCGAGGCCGATCGGCGTGCGCCGCCGGCCGACAAGGCGGAGATCGCGTCTCGCCTGGGCTGGCTGGCCAAGGAGACGGGCGATCCCCGTGGCGCCGCCCGGCATTTCCGGCGCAGTCGGGGCGGGAACCAGCCGACCCTCACGTACCTGATCATCGCGCTCACCTCGATCGTGTCGTTCACGGCCTACGTGGGCATGACGGTCACGCGCGGGGCGGTCGTCGACGTCGGCCAGCTGTACTCGGTGCTCTGGTTCGACAAGCTCGACGTCGCCGCCGGCGAGCTATGGCGGCTGGTCACGGTCGCCCTCGTCCATGCCCCGGACCAGATCGAGTTCTTCCTCCACCTGGGCTTCAACATGTACGCCCTGTACCTGGTCGGGCCGGCGGTCGAGAGCATCTACGGCTGGCGGCGGATGCTGTTCATGTACGTGGCCGCGGCCGTGACCGCGTCGACGGCGAGCTTCGTCTTCGGGCCTCCCGGCGAGGTGGCGACGGGCGCCTCCGGGGCGATCTTCGGCCTGTTCGGCGTCCTGCTCGTCGCGTCGCGGGTCCACCATCCGGTCCTCGCCCGCCGGGAGCGGGCGATCATGACCCAGGTGGGCACGATCATCCTGCTCAACCTGGCCTTCGGGTTCGGGGCGGGAGCCGGCGGCCTCGTGAACATCGACAACGCGGCCCACGTGGGTGGGCTCATCGGCGGGTTGTGGCTCGGGCTGATCCTCCTGCCGGCCGACGCGCCCACGCTGGCGTCCATGTGGCAGGGCCCCGGCGGGTCGCAGATCGGTTGGCGCCCCACGGCGGCGTTGCAGCTGGCCGGCGTGGCCATCCTCGCCGGTGTCGTGGCGATCGGCATCGTGATCGGCGACGACGGGGTCCGGCGCGGCGCCGACGTCCCCGCCGGGGCGCCGGCCGCGGTCGTGCCCGCCCCGGTCGGGGCGGTCGTGCCTGCCCTCGTCAGGCCGGCAGGCGCGGGACCCGGGGCATGACGATGCTGACGCGGGCGCCGTGGGGAGCCACCTGCTCGGCGATCGCCCGGCCGCCATGTGCCTCCGCCAGCTCGCGGACGATGGCGAGGCCGAGACCGCTGCCCGCACCCGCCCGCGCCGGATCGCCGCGGTAGAACCGCTCGAACGCCCGCTCGGTCGAGCCGGGCGGGAAGCCGGGCCCATCGTCGGTCACGGCCAGGGCGACGGCTCCGGGGTCGCCCGTCGCGACCGGGGCGACCGGGCGCGCATCGAGCCAGACGTGGCCGCCCGGCCGTGGCGCGACGGCGATCGCGTTCGCAACGAGGTTGCCGAGCATCCGGTCGACCGCGAGTCGATCGGCGGCGAAGACCAGGTCGGCCGTGCCGGACGCGGCCTCCCCCACGACGAGGACCTCCACGCCCGCGCCGGCCACTCCCGGGGCGAACCGTTCGACGGTCTCGCGGAGCGCGGCGCGCGCGTCGATGCGCTCGGGCCGGAGACCGGCCGCGCCGCTCCGCAGGCGCTCCATGGCGCCGAGCTCGCCGACCAGGCGCTCGAGTCGGCCCGCCTCCTCGGCGATGGCCCGGGCCGCCCGCCCCGCGTCTTCGCCGGTGGCGGTGCCGTCGGCCAGCGCGTCGGAGAAGCCCGTGATGACGGTGATCGGCGTCCGCAGGTCGTGCCGCAGGTTCGCGAGCAGCTCGGTCTCGCGGGCCCGCGTCTCGGCGAGCGCACTCGTCATCGCGTTGAACCGGCCGGTGAGCTCGCGGACCTCGGCCGGGCCTTCGAGCGGCAGCGGGGCGACCGGCGCGGTCGGGACGTGGGCGGTGGCGGCGGCCAGCCGGCGGAGGGGCGCACCGACGGAGCGGGCGACGAGCCAGGCCATCGGCCCGCCGACGAGCAGCGTCACGAGCACGACCGCCGGGATCGCGGCGAGGAGATCGGCCATCGCGTCGCGTGTCGAACGGTCCATCGTGGCGATGACGAGCGCCCGCGCCCCGGCCGCGGCGTTCGGGCGGAGGACGATGACCCCGTAGATGTACGTCTTGCCGTCGGGCAGCACCGCCGTCCCGTGATTGGTGGCCGAGCGCCCGCCCGGATCGATGACGAACGTCCCCGCAGGTGGCGTGAGCGCCCCGTCGAGCCCGACGATGCGCCCCTCGACCGTGACGACATAGGCGAGGACCTCCTGGTCCGCGAGCGAGGAGCGGATCGTGGCGAGCACGGACGCGGCATCGCCCGCATTGACCGCCTGGCGTGCCTGGACCGCCAGCGCGGTCGCCTG
Source organism: Candidatus Limnocylindrales bacterium (assembly GCA_036382135.1). Classification (GTDB taxonomy): domain Bacteria; phylum Chloroflexota; class Limnocylindria; order Limnocylindrales; family CSP1-4; genus C-114. The sequence continues at coordinate 8,954 of DASVIK010000392.1, forward strand.
GTCCTCCAGCCGGCCGCCGGTCGTCTGGGCATGGAGCCCGCGCAGGAGGAGGAAGAGCGTCGCGCCGATGGCCAGCCACGTGACGACGGCGACGCCAACGAACGCGAGGGCGATCCGTGCGGTCAGCCCACGGGGCATCGCCGATCAGCCGGGGTGTTCGGTCGAGCCGTCCTGGCTCGATCCGCCGGAGGCGTCCGCCGAGCTCGGGCGGACGGGCTCGCGCGGAGGCGGGACGAGCCGGTAGCCCACACCCCGGACCGTCTCGATGGGCGGGCCGTCGGGGGCGAGCTTCTTGCGCACCTCGGCGACGTGGACGTCGATCGTCCGCGTCTCGCCGGGGAAATCGGTCCCCCAGACATCCTCGAGGAGGCCATCGCGCGTGAGCACGACCCCCGGGTCGCGGGCGAGGGCGGCCAAGAGGTCGAACTCGCGGGCCCGCAGCTCGAGCTGCCGCTCGCCGACGGTGGCCTCCCGCCGGCGTGGATCGATCCGCAACGGGCCGACCTCCATCGGGCGGCCGCCGCGCGACATCACGTCGGTCCGCCGCAGGATCGCCTTGACCCGGGCGACGAGGGCGCGCGGGTTGAACGGCTTCGTGACGTAGTCATCCGCGCCCAGCTCCAGGCCGACGATGGCGTCGACATCGTCGTCGCGCGCGGTGAGCATGAGGACCGGCGTGTCGCCCCGACGCCGGAGCTCCCGGCAGACCTCGAAGCCGTCGACCTTGGGGAGCATGAGGTCGAGGATCACGAGATCGGGCTCATGGCGGGCATGCAGGGCAAGGCCCTGCTCTCCGTCCGCCGCGGCGATCACCGCGTAGCCGTCCTTCTCCAGGTAGAGCCGGAGCAGGTCCACGATGTTTCGCTCGTCGTCGACGATGAGGATCGTCTTCATCGCCGGAAGGATACCGACCCCCACCCGGCGTCCGGGCGGCCCACGTAAGCGGCGTGTAAG
>DASVIK010000393.1:0-3304 GCA_036382135.1 Candidatus Limnocylindrales bacterium
CGAACGCGCGGTACTCCGAGTTGCCCTTCAGGGCGAGGTACTTCGTGATGGCCGCCGTCAGGGACGTCTTGCCATGGTCGATATGGCCGATCGTCCCGATGTTGACGTGCGGCTTGCTGCGATCGAACTTCTTCTTCGCCACGTTGAGCGTCCTACTCCGAAACTGGGCGGCCGAGCCGCGGTTGCCCCGGCGTCTGGGCGCCGGTGGTTGATCGAGGAGTCCGCAGCCTGCGCCGCGGAGGTGGAGCCCACAATCGGACTCGAACCGATGACCTCTTCCTTACCAAGGAAGTGCTCTGCCAGCTGAGCTATGTGGGCCCGGTTCCTTCGGTGCGGGCTGGTGTAGTGGTGGGCAGGGAGGGAATCGAACCCCCACAGTCGAAGACGGCTGATCTACAGTCAGCGGAGCTCACCACCTGCTCAACCTACCCACGAGGCATACGGAGGTCGGGCAACGCTGCGGCATCGTGGTGACCCGGCCGATCCGGCATTCTTCTCTTGGAGCCGACGACGGGACTCGAACCCGGAACCTGCGGTTTACAAAACCGCTGCTCTACCAATTGAGCTACGTCGGCGCGCATGGGCACATACCGCAGCAGAACCTGGCGCTCGGGAATGATAGGGCTCCACGCCGCCGAGGGTCAAGCGTGGGGGCACCGGCCAGGAGTCCGGGGCGTCGCCCGCCGGGCGCCGTCGGCCTGGGGTCCCGCGGTCCGGCCAAATGGCGCACTCGTGAGCATGTGGCCGTCCCAACGCATCCAGACGGCCAGATGCGCGCCACGGCGACTCGCGGCCAGGATGTGGGCGTGATCCGAGGTCGTACCGGCGCCCGAGTGCGTCTTGCCCCTGCCCGCGCGAGAGTAGGCGTGCGCGGGCCGTCTGCTCGCGGACGACGGAACGGGCGTCGAGGGTGGCCCGCGGGTCCCGTGCCGTGCATCTGGCCAGATCGGTCGGGGCCGGGCTTCAGTCCGGCCGGCATTCGACCGGGGCCGGGCCAGGACCGTCCGGCTCGCATCCAACCGGAGCTCGGCCGGCCAAAGTTGCGCCCGGGGACCGCTATCGGCCCCGGCCACGCATCGTGCGGCCATTCTGGCGCGGGAGGACCGTTAGGCCGCCTGAAGGGGCCCGGATGGGTCCTCGAACGGAGGTCGGTCGAAGGACGCTGAGACGAACGGGCCGAGCCGAACGCTCAGAAGGCGCTCGCATCGTGGCCGGGTCGGCCGTACGTTCCCGGGGCGCGATTCTGGCCAGGTTCAGCCCGGTCGCGGGCCGCCCGGCAGCAGCCCGTCGTCAGTCGAGTCGCCGACTTCGGATCGCACCTTCCTCGGCTTCGACGCCGCCTTGGCTTTCGCGGCCGGCGCCTTCGCGGTCTTCGAGGTGGGGGCCTTCACCGCCTTCGCGGCGGTCGCCTTCGCGGTCGTCGGCGTCTTCGGTGGGATCACCTCGGGCTTCGCGGCCGTCGCCTTCGGTGCCTTCGTCGGCTTCGACGGCTTCTTCGCCTTCGCGGCGGTCGCCTTGACCTTGGGCGCCTCGACCTTGTCCCTCGTGGCGAGCGGCGCCGGTTCCGTCGCCATGCCCTTGACGATCCTGGCGACCTTCGGCGTCACCTTCGTGGCCGGGGTCGCCGACGCGCCCGAGGCCGCCGTCGGGCCCGTCGCCACCGCGGGGCGCGTAGAGGTCCCGTCGGGATCGCGCTGTGCGAGCGCCTCGAAGAGCAGGATCGAGCCGGCGACGGACGCGTTGAGCGACCCGATCGCGCCGCGCATCGGGATCCGGACCATGAGGTCGGTGCGCCGTCGGACCGTGGGGCCCAGGCCCTGCCCCTCGCTCCCGACGACGAGGGCGAGTGGCCCGCGAAGATCGGCCTGGCGAGCGGTCAGGGGCGCATCGGCCTCGGCTCCGACGATGCGCAGCCCGCGGATGTGAAGGTCGGCCAGGGCGCCGGCGAGGTCGTCGACCGGGGCGAGGAGCAGGTGCTCCACGGCGCCGGCCGAGGCCTTCACCGCGGCCGGGCTCAGGGGAGCCTGGCGCTTCGTCGGGAAGAGGACGCCGTGGATCCCCGCGGCCTCGGCGCTGCGCAGGAGCGTGCCGACGTTCTGGGGATCCTCGAGGGAGTCGAGCACGAGCACGAACGGCGGCTCGCCACGCTCGATCGCTCGGGCCAGGATCTCGTCCGGGGTGGCATACCGCCGAGCCTCCACGACGAGCGCGACGCCCTGATGACCATCGAAGCCGGTGATGGCCGTCAGCGTCCCGCCCTCGACCTCCACGATCGGGATGCGCAGGCTCGTCGCGTGCAGCACGATCTTCTCGAGGGCCTGGCGGCGCTGCGGCGTGACGAGCAGGCGCTGCGCCTTGCGGCGGGCGACGAACGCCTCCTCGACGGGGCGCCGGCCGGCCACGACCTCCTCGTCCTCGCCGATGGGTGGAACGGCTGCGGCGGGGAGATGGGGAGCGCTGGTTGGCGCCCCTCGCCACGGGACGTCGCGCGGGCGACCCGCGGGCGCGGATGGGACGGGCCGAGGACCGCGCGGGTCGGATCCGGTTCGCTCGTCGTCGGTCGGGCGGAAGTTCGGGCCGGGTCGGAAGCCCGGGCCGCCGGGACGACCGCCGGGCCTGTTGAACGGGCGCGACGGGTGCGACGGTCGGTCGGGCCCGGAGCCGGCCGGCCGGCCAGGCCACGGTCGGGGTCGATAGCCCGACGGAGCCTCGGCGGCCGGTCCGCCATCGAACGGTGCATCGTCGGGCGGTCGGGGCGGGGCGAAACCCGGGTCCCGTGAGCCGCCCGATCGCCCGGGAAAGCCGCCCGGGCGCGGTTCGAACGGTCGCGGCTCGAACGACCGGGGATCAGCATCGTGCGGTCGCTGGCCCAGGTCGGGCCCGAAGCCGGTGCCGGGTCGCGGGCCGTAGCCGGGACGAGGTCCGCCCGCGCGGTACCCGGAGCCGCCACCGGGCCTCCCACCGGGGCGACCGCCGCCTGGTCGACCGCCGCCCGGCCGACCGCCGAACGCGCGTGGTCCCGATGGCCGCGGACCCGACGGCGGCGGGGCGGCCCCGAAGGCATCGTCCGGTCGTGGACCCCCCGGTCCCGATCCGGGACCGCTCGACCGTGGTCGCATCCCCGGGCCACGATCCTGGGTCCGTTCCTGGCCCCGGTCCTGACCGCCCGCCGGCCGCGGCCCGCCGGGTCGCGCGAAGCCGCCGGTTCGTGGGCCGCCGTAGCCTCGCCCGGGACCGGACGAGCGCTGACCACGCGGGCCGCCTCTCGACGGGCTGCCGCCGGACGGCCGGCCATCGGCCGGGC
>DASVIK010000394.1:0-5638 GCA_036382135.1 Candidatus Limnocylindrales bacterium
ACCGCGGTCGGGAGCCGACCGGCGGGATGCTCGACCGCGTAGCCGTGACGGGCGATCGCCTCGGCGACCCACGTCGCGGCGAGATGCTCCTCATACGCCGGCTCGGGGTTCGCATGGATCGCATGGTTGAGCGTCAGGATCTCGTCGCGCGCGGCCGCGACGGCCTCGGCAAGGCGGCCCTTCGCGTCGGCCTGGGGCTCGGCAGGCCGGGTGGCAGGATCGAAGGCGGGCACGAACGGCTCCTCGTGGTGGACGGCGGTGGGCACGGTTTCAGGTCTCGGTCGAGAGCCAGGCTTCGGCGACGGTCACCATCGTCACGACGAAGAGGACGATGGGCAGCTGCAGGGCATCCTGGAGCCGCAGGCCGATGAAGAGGGCGACGACGATCGCGACCCAGCCGCCGCGCCGGAAGGCCCGGAACCAGTCGCCCCGGTAGGCGATCCGGCGATGCCGGGCGAAGACGGCGAGCCAGAAGAGGGGGACGGTCGAAAGGCCGCTGGCGAGGCCGATGACGATCGCTCCGGCGAACCCGGCGCCCGGGTCGAGCCGCGGGTCGCGTGTCGTCACGATGACGCCGACGAGGGCCCAGGACACGATCGCGGCCGCCAGGATCGCGAGGTTGGCCAGCCGATCGCGTACCTCCATCGCGCCCGAGTGTACCGGCCCGGCCCGGCCGACCCCGCCGCGGGCTCAGCGGGCGAGCGCGAGGGGCAGGTCGGCCAGGTCGTCGATCACGAGGTCGGGCCGGACCGAGTCGTCCGGAGAGCTCGACGGGAGCGACGACTCGCCCTGCCGGTCGCGCAGGTAGGCGGCGAGCCAGCCGGCTCGCTTCGCCCCCACGACGTCGGCCTGCCAGTCGTCGCCGACGTGGAGGATCCGCTCCCCGGGCGTGCCGAGGGCCGCCTCCGCGACCGCGAAGATCACCGGCGACGGCTTGATGGCGCCGACCCGTTGCGACACGACGATCGCCCGGAAGTAGCCGCCCCAGCCGGCCTCCTCCACGAATCGATCGATGGTCGCCGCGAGCGGCCAGTTCGAGAGGATGGCGAGCGGGAAGCGATCGGCCAGCCCGGCCAGGATCGCGCCGACCTCGGCCGGCGGCCGGATCACGGCCACGAACGCCGCGCTGTAGGCATCGACCGCGCTGGCTCGCTCCTCGGGGCTCGAGCGAGTCGCCGCGGCGCTGTCGTCCCAGCGCTCGGTCGGCGGCGGCGGCGGCATCCCGCGCATCCTCGCCAGCACGCGCACGACCCGCTGGTCGACGTCGACCTCGCGGCCCTCCGGGACCTCCTCGGCGAACTGCCGCTCGCGCTCGGCGTGCCAGGCGTCGAGGAACGCGTCGCGCGAGAAGGGCCCGGAGCGGGCCACGACCGCGGTCGCCGTCCGCTCGACGACCCGGCGGAGGGCGTCGCGGTGGACCGGCACGAGCGTGTTCCCGAAGTCGAGCGTGATCGCCGCCGGCCGGAGCGGCGGTTCGTGGCGCGCGCTCACCGGCGGCGGGTCACGCGGTCGCGCTCGACGGGCAGATGTCACGGTAGGGGCAGTAGCCGCAGGCAAGTGGATCCGGCCGGGCCGTGAAGTCCCGGGCGCGGATGCCGTCGCTCGCCTGCGCGATGCGGCCGCGAGCCTTGGCGAGGCGCTTCGGGTCGAGCTCGGCTCGACCGATGACGCCGGAGTCGAGGAACCACAGCTGGACGGCGTCGGGCAGTCGGCCGGTCTGGGCCTGGTAGGCGAGCGCGTAGATGGCCAGCTGGAGCGACTCGCGGGCGCGCTGCCGGGCGACCGCCGGGTCGCGGACGTCGCTCGACTTGTAGTCGGTGATCGTCACCCGCTCGCGGGGCAGAAGCGGCAGGGTGTCCTCGACGACGTCCGGCAGGACCTCGACCGCAGGACCGCCCCGGGCACCGCGTATCGACGTCGCGCCGGCCGCGCCGATCGCGTCCGGGACCGCCTCTTCGACCGCCTCGATGTCCACCCGATCCCAGCGGCCGCGGATCCGGTCGCCGCCGAGGCTGAACGTGAACTCCCGCTCGACGTAGGCCGGGATGACGGCACCCGGCCTGAGCTGGTCCTCGCGGAAGCGCCGGAGGGCCGCCCGCCCCGCGGCCAGGCGCGCCTCTTCGTGTTCCCGGGTCAGGAACCCCTCGCTCGTGCAGGCCGTCTCGAACGAGGCCGCGAGCGCCTCGTCGGACATGACCTCGCCCCTGGCGTGGCGCCGATGGAACTCCTGGACCGCGGTGTGCATCGCCGCCCCGTAGACGAGCGCGTGGTGCGGCGCGACCGGGATCCGCAGGACGTGTCCGTAGCGGTACTTCGCCGGACAGGTGAGATAGGCGTCGATCGCCCCGAAGCTGAGCATGAGCGGCTCGGTCACAGGCGCGCGGGCTCCTTCGCTCGGTGGCACGACCGCCCGGAACGCCGCGAGCCGCTCCAGCGGTGCCGGCGTCGCGGTTCCCGCACCCGGCGGGACGGCGACCGACGGCTGGTCGAGCGCCTCGAGGACGAACGGCGAGATGCGGCGCGCACGGGCCCCACCGTAGTCGCCCGCGTGGCACAGGATGAGCTCATCGCGGGCCCGCGTCATCGCCACGTAGAAGAGACGGCGCTCCTCCTGGAGCTCGGCCTCGCCCTCGAGCGCGACCGCGTCGAACAGGTCCTCCGGGACGGGCAGCGGGTCGCGCCGTCCGGCCGTCGGGAACCGCCCGGCCACCAGACCGGCGAGGAAGACGGTCGGGAACTCGAGGCCCTTGGCCTTGTGCACGGTCAGGACCGCGACGGCATCGGCGTCCGGGTCGAGATCCACCGTCGCCGGGTCGTCGCCGGCCTCGAGCAGCGCCGCGAGGTGCGGGACGAGGAAGGCCGGGCGCGGGTCGGGCGCGAGCTCGCCGTGGTCGCGGATGAGCTCGAAGAACCGGGCCACGTTGCGGAGCGACTCCTCGGCCGTGATCGAGTCCGGGGCCGACCATCGGGCCAGGAGCCCGGACTCACGGAGGAACACGTAGAGGACCTCGCCGGTCGGCCGCTCGTGGGCCAGGCCCGTCCAGCGGCGCAGGTCGGTCACGAGTCGCTCGAGCACCGGGCGGGTCGCCGGCGACAGGCGAAGCAGGCCCGGTTGCCGGGTGAGCTCCTCGATGACCTCCCAGATCGTCCGGTTGCGCCGGCGGGCCGCATTGACGATCGCCGTGAGGTCCTCCCCGCCCAGACCGTAGACCTCCGACGCGGCAAGCGCGTAGAGATCGGGGCTCGATGCGAGGTCCGCGATGGTCCGCAGCGCGGCCAGGAGGAGCCGGATCTCCGGTCGGGCGTACAGCCCGGACGTGCCCGAGAACCGCCACGGGATAGCCGCGATGTTGAATGCCCGGACGATGGGGTCGGCGCCGGCGTTGGTACGGACGAGCACCGCGTGGTCCCGGGGCGCGGCGCCGGTCGCGATCCGCCGGCCGATCTCGGCGGCGATCCAGTCCGCCTCGTCCGAACCGGTCGCGAACGCCTCGGCGCGGACCGGCGCAGCGCCGGCGAGCGGCCGCTCCGACCGCAGCCGCTTGACGATTCCTGCCCGCACCTCGAGCCGGTCCGGATCGTTGTGACGGATGAGGCGGTAGGCCGCGTCGAGGATGGGCGCGCGTGACCGGTAGTTGCGCCGCAGGACGACGAGACGGGCCCGTGGGTAGCGCTCCTGGAAGCCCAGGATGTTGCTGATCGCGGCGCCGCGGAACCGGTAGATCGACTGGTCGTCGTCGCCGACCACCGTGACATTGCCATGGCCCTTCGCGAGCAGCGCGACCAGCTCGAACTGCGCCCGGTTCGTGTCCTGGAACTCGTCGACGAGGATGTACCGGAAGCGCGCCTGGACCCGCCGGCGGACGGTCGTCGAGCCACGCAGGAGGCGCAGGGCCAGGCTCACCTGGTCGCCGAAGTCGAGATAGCCGGCCCGGCCCAGCAGCTCCTGGTACTCCCCGAACGCGCGCGCCAGCTCCAGCGTGCGACCCGCCTCTTCGGTGGCTGCGGCCGCCGTCTCGCACTCCGCGGCGGTGGCGCGGTCCCCCGCAGCCTCGCACGCGGCTGCCGCGGCGGCCGCCTCGGCGACGCGCCGTTCGGCGTGCTCGAGGTAGCGGGCCGGCGACACGTCCTCGTCCTTGCAGCGCGAGAAGTGCGTGGCGAGCGCGCGCAGGAAGCGCGTCGGGTCGCCCAGCGGCCGGTACCGCTCGAGGCCCAGGTCGAACAGGTGCTCGCGCAGAAAGACGACCACCTCGGCGCGGCTCAGGACGCGGACGTCGATCGGCAGCCCGAGCTCGAGGGCGTACTCGCGGACGAGGCGATCGCCGAACGCATGGAACGTCGAGATCGCGGTGTCCGTGTAGCCGTACGGGACGAGCTGGTCGACCCGTAGGCTCATCTCCTCGGCCGCCTTGTCCGTGAACGTGAGGGCGAGGATCTCCGACGGTCGAACCCTCTTGCGAGCGATCAGCCAGGCGATCCGCCGGGTGATGACCTGGGTCTTGCCCGTGCCCGCCCCGGCCACGATCAAGAGCGGCCCGTCGCCGTGGGTGACCGCGCGCAGCTGGTCGCGGTTCAGGCCCGCCAGCAGGGCGGCGATGCCGTGATCGGCGTCGGTGGCGCGATCGGCGGGTGCGGCGACCTCCGCACCCCAGACCGGGATCTGGCGCAGCCCGGCCGGCTCGCGACGCACCCGCGGTCGGCTCATGCCGTTCGGGCGACGGCGGGCCGGGCGGGCGGGGACCCGGCGATCGGGTGCCGGACGGAAAGCGTCGAGGACCATGCCGGGAGCATCGGGCCTGCCCGTGCCACCTTGTCCGTCACGCGCTCGGGACGGGTCCCGCGATCGCGTGTTCGGCGATGGCCGGCCGGCCCTTGGTGGCGCCCCGGGCGAGTCGCAGGGCCTCGGCCTCCTCCTCGGAGAGCGCCCCGGCCGGACGTCCGCTCGTGACCGCCTTGGCGTAGACGCGCGTGCCGGAGCGGGCGTGGAGGCTGCTGACGATGATCCCGTGGTCGTCGGCATCGAGCAGGGCGAGCGCGAAGCTCTGGTTCCCGCCGGTCTCCTCGAACGGGTTGTAGCGGACGATGCCCACCCGCTGGAGCGCGCTCCGGGCGCTCAGCTCGAGCGACGAGGTCCGGCGGCCGAGGTCGTCGACCGCGCGCGACATCGCGAGGACCTTGTCCAGGTGGGCCCCGAGGACGCTCTCGAGGCTGCGGCCGTCCTCGCCCCGGGTGAGGAGGCCCAGGCGCGCCTCGAGCCGCTTGACCCGACGCAGGAGCAGGATGGCCACGACGACCGCGACCAGGGCGACGGCGGCAAGGCCGACGACCGCGAGGCCGATGTTGGTCGTGACGAGCGCGTTGAGATCGATCAGGTGGACCTCCGGGCGGTCGGTCGAGTCTAGCAGGCGACCCTCCACCACGAACCACTCGGCCGCCGATGGTATCCTCCGCCGGGCGCCCCGAGTCCGCCCGAACCCCCTGGAGGCCCACCTCGTTCATGGCCAAGCGCCAGCGCCCGCGCGCCACCTCACGATCCGGCAACCGCGGGTCACGACAAGGCAACCGACCGGCGGCTCCCGCGGCACCACCGCGGAGCGGCGGCCTGAGTGCCAGCGAAGAGGCGCGCGCGGCCGAGATC
>DASVIK010000395.1:0-25981 GCA_036382135.1 Candidatus Limnocylindrales bacterium
TGGCCCTCCCCGCCCGCCGGGAGGCCGGCCCCGTGCCGACCGCGGCCGATCTGGCGGACCTCTGGCGGACCGAATGGGCGGCGCTGGACGTTTACCTCGACGGGCTCACCGACGAGGACGCCCACGGGACGTTCGACGACATCACCCTGTGGTACACGTTCGCCCACCTCGTGAACCATGGGACGCAGCACCGCAGCGAGGCGGCGGTCCTGCTCACGATCATGGGTCGCTCGCCGGGCGACCTCGACCTCATCGACTTCCCACCCGTCACCGGCGGCTGATCCGTGGGCGCGCTCATGGAGCTCGTGGCCGGAGACGAGCGCGACATCCTGCTGGCGATCGGCGTCGACGACTGGGCCGGCCTGGCCGACCCGACCCGGTTCACGGCGTTCCTCTCGATGGGCGGCGGCCTCGATCCGACCTGGCTCGACCTGTTCTCGGAGGCGTGCCGGTCGGTCACCGAGTCGGGCGAGCCGGTCGACTTCCTCGACGCGCGCCGCGAGCTCGACGGTCCCGGGGACATCGGCGAGCGGACGATCGAGCGGGTCGACGAGCACTGGATCGACGCCATCGCCCGGATCTCGGACCACGATGTCGACCGGGTCGCGGGACGCTGGATCGACCTCCTCGACGAGGAGTTCGGGACCCTGCCGCGCGAGGACAAGCCCTGGATCCGCCAGCTGGCGTCGGACCTCGTCGCCTTCGCCCGCTCCGCCGACCGCGCCCCGGACGTGCTGTTCGCCTGGTCGTTGTGAGCCCGGCGGTCCTCCGGCTCGGCGGCGTCGGGGTCCGCCGGTCGGGGCGCTGGATCCTGTCGGCGATCGACTGGACGGTGAATGCGGGCGAGCGCTGGGTCGTCGTCGGACCGAACGGGGCCGGCAAGACGACGCTCCTCGCGATCGCCGCCACCTACCTGTGGCCGACGGTCGGGACGGTCGAGGTCCTGGGCGAGCGGATCGGCCGGGTGGACGCCCGGGAGCTCCGGCGGCGGGTGGGCTTCGTGAGCGCGGCGCTCGCGTCGAAGATCGACGACGACCTATCGTCGCTCCAGGTCGTCGTCAGCGCCCGCGACGCGGCCCTCGCGCCCTGGTGGGCCCGGTTCGACGAGGACGACCGTGCCCGGGCGCGGGAGTGCCTCGCCCGGATGGGCTGCGGCGAGCTCGCGGACCGCTCGTTCGGCAGCCTCTCCTCGGGCGAGCGCCAGCGGGTGCAGGTCGCCCGGACGCTCATGACCTCGCCCGAGCTCCTCCTGCTCGACGAGCCGGCCGCCGGGCTCGACCTCGGCGCGCGCGAGGCGCTCGTCGAGCGGCTGGCCGCCCTCGCCGCCGGGACGTCACCGGCCGCGATCGTCCTCGTGACCCATCACCTCGAGGAGATCCCGCCAGGGTTCGACCATGCGCTGCTGCTCGCCGACGGCCGGGCCGTGGCCCTCGGGCCGGCCGTGACCGCGCTCACCGCGGGGACGCTGTCGGCCGCCTACGGCCTGGCGCTTCGCCTCGACACCACCGACGGGCGGTACCACGCCCGCCGCGCCGGCTGAGCGTCAGCTCCCCGGGAACCCAAGGGCTCGCCAGGCCGGCCCGCCGGGTGCCTCGATGAGCTCGACGAGGACGCCGTTGCAGGAGCGCGGGTGGATGAATGCGACGGGACCTTCGGCGCCCCGCCGCGGGGCGCTGTCGATCAGCTCCACGCCCTCGATCCCGAGCCGGGTGAGCTCCGCGGCGAGATCGACGACCTCCAGGCAGACGTGATGGAAGCCCTCGCCCCTGCTGGCGAGGAAGCGGGCCACGCCGGTCGTGTCGTCGGTTGGGCTGACGAGCTCGATGTTCGACTCGCCGACGGTCAGGAAGGCGATCCGGACCCGGTCGTCGGGGATCTCCTGGACGACGTCGAGCTGCAGCCCGAGGATGTCCCGATAGAACCCGAGCGACGCCTCGAGGTCGCGCACGAGGACCGCCACGTGGTGGACGCGCCCGAAGTGGCGCGGATCCACGGGCCGCACCGGTCGGTCGATCGGACGGGTCGGCATCGCGGCCTCCTCAGACGGTGATGAGCTCGCGGTGCTCGCCCCAGGCGGCCCGCAGTCGATCGCTCAGCTCGCCGACCGTCGCGTACGCCGCGACCGCCTCGAGGAGCGGTGGCAGGAGATTGTCCTCGCCGCGGGCGGCCTCGTCGAGCCGGCGCATGGCGGCCTCCCAGGCGGCCGGGTCGCGCCCGGCACGGACCCGCTGGAGGCCGGCGATCTGGGCCGCCTCGGCCGCCGGGTCGATGTGCTGGATGGCCGGGCGGGCGACGGCGCCGTCCTCGTCGACGAACCGGTTGACCCCGACCACGACCTGGTCGCCGCGCTCGACGGCCTGCTGCGTCCGGTAGGCGGACTCCTGGATCTGGCGCTGCTGGAAGCCGCGCTCCAGCGCCGCGATCGTGCCGCCCATCGACTCGATCTCGTCGAGATACGCCCACGCGGCGCCCTCGAGCTCGTCCGTCAGCCGCTCGACGAAGTACGAGCCGGCCAGCGGATCGGGTGTCTCGGTCACGCCGCTCTCGTACGCCAGGATCTGCTGGGTGCGCAGGGCGAGGCGGGCCGACTCCGCCGTCGGCAGGGCGAGCGCCTCGTCCCGGGAGTTCGTGTGGAGGCTCTGCGTGCCGCCGAGCACGGCCGCCAGGGCCTGGATCGTCGTGCGCACGACGTTGTTGTCGATCGACTGGGCGGTCAGGCTCGAGCCCGCGGTCTGGACGTGCATGCGGCACATCATCGAACGGACGTTCGACGACCCGAAGCGCTCCTTGACGATCGTCGCCCACATCCGCCGGGCCGCCCGGAACTTGGCGACCTCCTCGAAGAGCTCGCTCCAGGCGGCGAAGAAGAAGGACAGCCGGCCGGCGAAGTCGTCGATGTCGAGGCCGCGCGCCACGGCGGCGTCGCAGTAGGCGATCGCGTCGGCGAGCGTGAACGCGAGCTCCTGGGCCGCCGACGCTCCGGCCTCGCGCATGTGGTAGCCGGAGATGCTGATCGTGTTCCACTTGGGCAGCTCATGCGTCCCGAACTCGAAGATGTCCGTGACGAGGCGCATCGACGGGCGGGTCGGGTAGATATACGTGCCTCGCGCGATGTACTCCTTGAGGATGTCGTTCTGGATCGTGCCGCTGACCTCGCTGCGGGCCACGCCCTGACGCTCGGCGGCGACGATGTAGAGCGCGAGGAGGATCGCCGCGGTCGCATTGATCGTCATGGACGTGCTCACGGTGCCGAGCGGGATGCCGGCGAACAGGGTCTCCATGTCGGCGATCGAGCTGACGGGCACGCCGACCCGGCCCACCTCGCCGGCCGCCTGGGGCGCGTCGCTGTCGTAGCCCATCTGGGTCGGCAGGTCGAACGCGACCGAGAGCCCCGTCTGGCCCTGTTCGAGCAGGTAGCGGAAGCGCTCGTTGGTCTCGGCGGCCGTCGCGAAGCCGGCGTACTGGCGCATCGTCCAGAACCGCGAGCGATACATCGTCGGCTGGACGCCCCGGGTGAACGGGAACTCGCCCGGCCGTCCGAGGTCGCGCGCCTCCTCGAGCCCGGCGATATCGGCCGCCGTGTAGAGGTCGGCGATCTCGAAGCCAGAGCTCGTCTCGAAGCGTTCGCGCCGCTCGGGTGCGGACCGGAGCGCCTTCGCGCGCAGGCTCGCCCGCCAGGCATCGCGCCCCGGATCGGGCGCGGGCACGCGGGGGTCGCGGCTCACCGGATCACCAGGAGGAGGTCGCCGACCTCGACGTCCTCGCCGACCGCGACCGCCACGCGATCGATGGTCCCGTCCCGCGGGGCCCGGAGCTCGTTCTGCATCTTCATCGCCTCGAGGACCAGCAGCTGCTGGCCGGCCGTCACGTCGTCGCCCGAGGCGACGTTGAGCGCGACGATCCTGCCCGGGATGATGGCACGGACGTCGACCGGTCCGCCGGCCACTCGCTCACTCCGGCCGCGGCGGGCACGCTCGCGCAGCGCCGCGCGGGCCTCCGGCTCGACCTCCACGAGGACCCGCCAGCCGTCGACGACGACCTCGCGCCGACCGACGGCGTCCTCAGTGCGGCGCTCGAGCGCGCCGAGCGTGAGCCGGACGGCGCGCTCAGACCCGGCGTTGCCGGCGGCGCCGGAGACGCCGGACACCGCGGGCTCGGCGACGTGGAGGATCGCGTGCCGGCCATCCACGCTCGTGAGATCGAGGCCCACCGGGGTGCCGTCGACGAGGACTCCGGTGGGCGAGACGGCGACGACGACCGTCGGGTCGCCGTCGAGGTGGGACGCCGGCCCGACCCTCACCCGCATGGCCCGCGAGCCCCGGCCGTCACCGTCCGGTCCCGGCGCCCGGGTCGCGTCCGCGCTCGGCCCGTCGAGCGTCATCCCGGCCACCGGTCCGTCGCCGCCCGGCGGCCCTCCGCTCGCCAGCTGGACCGGCCATCCGGCGAGGCGGCGGGAGCCGGCGTCGCGGCCGGGACGGCGGGCGGGGTCGGGGTCGCCTCGTCCAGGGCCGCGAGCCCGGCCGCTCGCAGGGCCATCCCGACCGCCGCGGAGCGCTCGGCGGGCCCGTCCCAATGCTCGTCGACCCAACCGGTCGAGAGCTCACCATCGATGAACGCCGGGTCACGGACCACGTACCGGTGGAATGGGAGGGTGGTCTGGATCCCTCCGATCTCGACCTCGTCGAGGGCCCGTCGGAGCCGGGCGATGGCCGCCGGCCGATCGGCGGCGTGGACCATGAGCTTGGCCACCAGCGGGTCGTAATCGGGCGAGACCCGCTCCCCCGCCTCGATCGCGGTGTCGACGCGGACACCGGGTCCGCCGGGCATGACCCACGCGGTGACTCGCCCCGGGGCCGGGGCGAACGCGCGCGCGGGATCCTCCGCCGATAGCCGGACCTCGATGGCGTGGCTCGTCGGCGTGGCCGCCCCGGCGGCGGCTTCACGGGCGCGGTCCGAGAGGGGTCGGCCGGCCGCCAGCCCGAACTGCTCGGCGACGATGTCGAGGCCGCTCACGAGCTCGGTCACGCCGTGCTCGACCTGGAGACGGGTGTTCACCTCGAGGAACCAGAAGCGCCCCTCCCGGTCGCGCAGGAACTCGGCGGTCGCGGCGTTGCGCAGGCCCGCCGCCGAGGCGACTCGCACGGCCAGCCCATGGAGCTCGCGCCGGTCCGCCTCGGACAGGCCGGGCGCCGGCGACTCCTCGATGAGCTTCTGATGGCGACGCTGGATCGAGCAGTCGCGCTCGCCCAGGGCGACGACCGCACCCGTGCGATCGCCGAGCAGCTGGACCTCGATGTGGCGCGCCGGCAGGACCTCGTGCTCGAGGTAGACCGTGCCGTCCCCGAAGCCCGCGGCGGCCTCCCGCGACCCGGCGAGGAGCGCTGCCGGGAGGTCCTCGACCCGCTCGACCCGGCGGATGCCGCGGCCGCCGCCGCCCGCGGCCGCCTTGACGAGAAGCGGGAACCCGATCCGTTCGGCCTCGTCCACGATGCCGGCGACGCGGTCCGGTCGGTCGACGAGGACGGGCTCGAGGGTCCCCGGGACGACCGGGACCCCCGCCTCGGTGGCCACCCGGCGCGCCGCCAGCTTGTCGCCGAGTGCGGCGATCGAGCGATGGTCGGGACCGACGAAGACCAGTCCGGCCCGCTCCACCGCCTCGGCGAACGAGGCCCGCTCGGCGAGGAAGCCGTAGCCCGGGTGGACGGCCTCGGCACCCGTCGCGACCGCCGCGTCGACGATCGCGTCGGCGCGCAGGTAGCTCTCGGCCGACGGAGGCGGCCCGATCCGGACCGCGAGGTCTGCCGCCCGGACATGGGCGGCGGACGCGTCCGCGTCGCTGTAGACCGCGACCGCCTCCATCCCGAGCTCGTGGCAGGCGCGGATGATGCGCAGGGCGATCTCTCCCCGGTTCGCGACGAGAACGCGACTGAAGGGCGGGGTCACCGGACGGGTCTCCGGTCGTGGCCCCGTCTTTGCGCAAAGACGTCGCCGGTCGGCGAGCCCTCAGAGCGGGATGTTGCCATGCTTCTTCCGCGGATTCGTGTCTCGCTTGTCCTTGAGCATCGCCAGCGCGGCGATCAGGCGGGGACGCGTCTCCGACGGCAGGATGACGTCGTCGATGTAGCCGCGTGCCGCGGCGACCCACGGGTTTGCGAATTCGGCCTCGTACTCCCCTACCAGGCGGACTCGCTCGGCGACCGGATCGGCGGCCTCGGTGATCCGGTCCTTGTAGACGATGTTGACCGCCCCCTCCGCACCCATGACCGCGATCTCGGCACTTGGCCAGGCGAGATTCAAGTCGCCCCGGATGTGCTTGCTGCTCATGACGTCGTACGCGCCGCCGTACGCCTTGCGCGTGATGACGGTCAGCTTCGGGACGGTCGCCTCGCAATAGGCGAACAGCAGCTTCGCACCGTGCTTGATGATGCCGCCGTGTTCCTGGCCCACCCCCGGGAGGAATCCGGGCACGTCGACGAAGGTGACGAGCGGGACGTTGAAGCAGTCGCAGGTCCGGACGAATCGCGCAGCCTTCGTGGACGCGTCGATGTCCAGCGCACCGGCCAGGACCGCCGGCTGCTGGGCGACGATGCCGACACTGCGGCCGCCGAGTCGGGCGAAGCCCACGATGATGTTCTGGGCGTAGCCGGGCTGGATCTCGAGGAAGCCCCGGTCGTCGACGATGCGCTCGATGACCGCGTGCATGTCGTACGGCCGCCCCGGGTCGTCCGGGATGATCGAGTCGAGCTCGACATCGCGCCGGTCGGCCGGGTCGCTCGACGGCGTCAGCGGCGGATCGTCGAGATTGTTCTGGGGCAGGAAGGCGAGGATGCGCCGGACGAGGTCGAGCGCATCCGCCTCGTCGTCGGCGGCGAGATGGGCGACGCCGCTGCGCGTCGTGTGGGTCAGCGCCCCACCGAGCCGTTCCGAATCCACGTCCTCATGGGTGACCGCCTTCACGACATTCGGTCCCGTCACGAACATGTAACTCGTGCCCGCCACCATGATCGTGAAATCGGTGATAGCCGGCGAGTACACGGCCCCGCCGGCGCACGGACCCATGATCACCGAGAGCTGCGGGACGACGCCGGACGCAAGCGTGTTGCGCAAGAAGATGTCGGCATAGCCGCCGAGGGAGGCGACACCCTCCTGGATGCGCGCCCCGCCCGAATCGTTCAGGCCGACGATGGGCGCACCGACGCGCATCGCCAGGTCCATGACCTTGCAGATCTTCTCCGCGTACGCCTCGGAGAGCGATCCGCCGAAGACCGTGAAGTCCTGGCTGAAGACGAAGGTCAGCCGCCCGTCGATCGTTCCGTGCCCGGTCACGACGCCGTCGCCCAGGAACCGCTCGTCGTCGGACCCGAACTCGCGGGCGCGCTGGGTCACGAACGCATCGAGCTCGACGAAGGAATCCGGGTCGAGCAGCAGTTCGAGGCGCTCCCGCGCGGTCAGCTTGCCCCAAGCGTGCTGGCGGGCGGTCCGGACGGGGCCGCCGCCGAGCCGGGATGCCTCGCGCATCTGGCGCAGGCGCTCGATCCGGTCACTGTTCGATGACGGCACGCTGGTCCCTCGCTCGTCGCCGCGGGTCGGGAGGCGCCATGTCTTTGCACAAGGACAGGCGTTCCGTGGTCGTCGACCCATCATAAGCGTCCTGATGACGCCGTTCGGCGTCGAGGACGGCCCGGGCGGACTATCCACAGAATCGGTGAACAACTCGGGCCGGATGTGGACAAACGAAATGTTCGCAAGACGCGGACGTGCGGTAGCATGGACGGTCCCAGCGACCGCGATGCGTCGCGTTCGGCCCAGAATCACCGTCCGAGGTGGATCCCCCCGTGACAAATGTCATCGCTGTCGCGAATCAGAAGGGCGGCGTCGGCAAGACGACGACCGCCATCAACCTCGCGGGCGCGCTCGCCGAGGAAGGCTTCCGGGTCCTGTGCATCGACATGGATCCGCAGGCCAACCTGACGGCGGGCCTGGGCATCAACCTCAACATGGTCGAGCGATCGATGGCCGACGTGCTGGCCGACAGCCGCGCGACGATCGACCAGATCATCCTGCCGACCGAGACGCCCGGCATCGACGTCGCGCCCGCGAACATCGACCTCGCCGCGACCGAGGGCGAGCTCTTCACGGCATTCGGCCGCGAGCAGACGCTGCGCGACGCGCTCGAGGGTCGGCTCGAGGATCACTACGACTACGCCATCATCGACTGTCCGCCCAACCTCGGCCTCCTCACCGTCAACGGCCTGGTGGCCGCGAACAGCGTCATCATCCCGGTCCAGACCCAGTACTACGCCATGAAGGGCCTGACCAATCTCGTGAAGGTCATCAACACGATCCGCGCCCGGTTGAATCGCGACCTGCGGATCCTCGGCCTGCTGCCGACGTTCTACGACAGCCGGACGATCCTCGCCCGCGACATGCTCGACGAGCTGCGCGTGGTCGGCGACCATCACGTGTTCAACAGCATCGTGCGCAACACCGTGAAGCTCGGTGAGGCACCGCTCGCCGGCCGGCCGATCACGGCCTATGCCGGCTCGTCGGAAGCTGCGCGGACCTACCGCGAGCTTGCTCGGGAGGTGATCGACCTTGGCTAGACCAGATTTCCGTGCCGCCGCGGCGCGACGGTTGTCCGAGGAGCGCGAGCTCTCCCCCGCCATCGTGAGCCTGCTGTCATCGGACGCACCGTCGCGTCCGGGCGGTATCCGCAATCTGCCGCTCGACCGTATCGTCCCGAATCCCGAGCAGCCGCGCGTCACCTTCATCCAGGAGACGATCGACGAACTCGCCGCATCGATCCGCGAACACGGTGTCCTGCAGCCGGTCCTCGTCCGGCCCATCGGCCCCGGCCAGTTCCAGCTCGTCGCGGGCGAGCGTCGCTGGCGGGCCTCGCAGCGCGCGGGACTGACGACGATCCCCGCCATGATCGAGGAGATCGACGACGAGACCGCGCTCGAGATCGCGATCATCGAGAACCTCCAGCGCGAGGACCTCTCGCCGCTGGATGAAGCGACGATGTACGACAAGATGATCCGCGAACACGGCTACAGCATCCGCAAGCTCGCCGAGAAGCTCGGCAAGGACAAGGGCTACCTCGAGAACCGCCTCCGGCTGGCCGACGCGCCACCCGAGGTTCGCGAGCTGGTGTCCTTGCGCAAAGACACGCTCTCGCATGCCTATGAGCTGCTGAAGATCAGCGACCCTCGCAAGCGCCGTCGGCTGGCCGAGCAGGTGGCCCGGGGCGAGCTGTCGCTCGTCAAGCTTCGCGAGCGCGTCGAAGGACGACGGACCCGTCCGGTCGCTGAGCCCGACGCAACCGAGGCGGCACCGGTCGCCCCCACCCCGGCCCGGGATGCGGCGACGGACTCCTCCGGGGCCTGGCCCGGCGCGCGGTCCGGCGCGGCCCTCACCGACGAGTCGCTCGTGACGGCGAAGCAGCTGCTCGTCGACGCGATCGAGGAGCTCGTCGGCGTCCTCCAGGCCCCGACGGTGCTCGACTCCATCGGCGTCACCGACCGGGCCAACCTGGCCAAGTACCTCACGATCGCGAAGCTCCGGCTGGAGAATGCGATCGCCCTCGTCCGCAGCGGCGAGTCCCGAGAGTAGATCCCGCCGTCCCGGGGAAGCCCCGGGAGACACAGCGCCCGATCCGCCTCCGCGGGCGCCGCAGATCGGGTGTCAGCCCTGGCGCGGGACGCCGGCGAGCCACACGGCCGCGAGCAGCCCGATCGCGACCGCCTGCACCTCCCAGCCGCGCTGGCGTCGCCCGACCGACGCGCCCGCCCCGAGCAGGACGCCGCCGCCCAGCAGGGCCACCGTCCCGAGCAAGGCCGGCCACAGGTCGGACCGTCCGTCGAGGGCACGGAACCACGCCGCGGCGCCACCGGCGACGACGGCCTGGAGGACCGCCCCGACCGCCCAGGCGCGCCGCCGCCCGAGGACCTGGGTCACGGACGCGAGCCCGCCCCGCGCGTCGCGCTCGAGGTCGGGCAACTCGTTGGCCAGCGCCAGCGCCGCGCCCGCCGGCACGGCCAGGCCGGCCGCGACGAGGATGGCGCCGGGGATCGTCCCGCTGGCCCCGAGCCAGGCGAACAGCGGCAGGAGCGGGATACCGACGGTATAGGGGAGCCACGAGACCGGCGTCCCCTTGAGCCGCAGGTCGTAGACGATCCCGGCGCCGGCGCCGAGGACCGCGAGACCGAGCACCCCCGGGCCGACGCTCGTGGCCAGGCCCAGCCCGACGACGAGGGCGATGGTGCCGACGAGCCGGGCAGCACCGGGCGAGAGGAGGCCGGCCGGGATCGGTTTGGCGCGCTTGGCCCCGGCGTCCCGCTCCACGTCGGCGAGGTCGTTCACGGCGCCGATCGCGAACTGGATCCCGAGCATGGCCAGCCCGAGGCGCACGACGGTTCCGGTCCCACCGCCGGCCAGGACGGCGATGGCGACGGTCACGAGGGCCGCCAGCGTCGAGGGGAACGGATGGACGAGCCGGATGACCCCGACCGCCACCTGGCGGGTCGCCGCGGCGCCGGTCCCCGACCCGATCGTCGGAGGGACCGGGTCAGACGTAGACGAGGTCCTCGAAGTTCTCGACGAGGTACTCGATGAGCCGCTTCCGGCCGTCGGGCGTCTGGGCACGGATGCCCGGCACGAGGGCATGCAGCGTGATCGCCGGAACGATGAGGCGACCCTCACGGTCGCGACCGATCACCGCCGGCGGCCCTCCCCCGGCGGCGAAGACCCGCTCGAAGCCCCGCTCGTCGATCGCGGCCGCCTGGAGGAAGTCGGCGATGACGCGCAGGACGCCGCGCCGGATGGCGATGTCGCGCATGAGCTCGGCGGCCCAGGCGTCGATCTGATCGTCGGTCTGCTCCTCGAGCCGCGCCCGGTAGTCCTTCGGGTTCGCGGCGAGCCCGGTCGCGCCCACGGCACCTCCTCGCTGATCTCGTCGGCCCGAGTATGCCAGATGCGGCGGATGCGGACGATACGAACAGATGTTCGATAAGTCAGTCCGGGCGGCTGCCCTCGGGCCAGTCGTTGAAGAGCTCGGTGAGCCACGTGCCGAACCGCCCCGGACGCCGCCGCTCCGGGAACCCGGAGGCGAGCCCGTGCATGACCTCCCAGGTCTGCGCGGTCGCCCGGTCGACGGCTTCGCGGGTCGGCCGGGCCTCGAGCGCGATGGGCTCCCCGATCCGGACCCGGACCCGGCTCCCGACGCTGAACCAGGTCGTCCCGTTGATGACGACGGGGACGATGGGGACCCGGGACCGGAGCGCGAAGTAGGCCGCGCCCTCGGACAGCGGGAGGATCTCGTGCTCGTGGGCGTGGATCCGCCCTTCGCCGGCGATGGCGAGCACGCCGCCCGCCTTGAAGATGGCCTGAACCCTCCGGGTGGCCTCCAGGAGGTCGTTCTTGCCGGGTCGATAGGGCACCGCGTTGCCGGCCCAGAGCATGAGCCGGTTGCGGCCGCCCTGGGTCATGTCCTCCTCCATGGGCCCGAAGAAGGAGAGCCGCGGACGCCACGGAAGCACGGCCATGAGCACGAACGGGTCGACCCACGACGCGTGGCTGAAGCAGAGGAGGTACGGTCCCGACGGCAGTCGGTCGCGCCCCTCCACGGTGATTCGGAGCATCGAGTGGGCCAGCAGCGTCGAGGTCCCGCGCGTGAGCCAGTAGCGGAGGGTCCGCCGGAGCGGATGGACGTCGGGCATCTCGCGGACCGTCGCTCAGCCGGTCGACGTCGCGGCCCGGATGGCCGCCGGGTCGAGCTCGGCGATCGCGTGGAGCCGGATGTGGGCCGCCTCCTCGGCGCCGGGAGCGGGCGGGACGGCGGCATTCGGGACGAGGACGACGATCATGCCGGCCGCCCGGGCGGAGACGACGCCGTTGAGCGAATCCTCGACGACGAGGCAGGCAGCTGGTTGCACGTCGAGGCGTTCCGCGGCGAGAAGGTACACGTCGGGTGACGGCTTCCCGTGCTCGACCTCGTCCGACGACGTCACGGATCGGAACGCGTCCCGCAGGCCCGATGTCCGCAGGAAGGCCTCGATGACCCGGGGATGGGCCGACGACGCGACGCCCAGGTGATACGTGGCGGCCAGGCGCCGCACGGTCGTGACGGCGCCGTCGATCAGCGGCGCACCCTCGGCATCGAACCGCTCGAGCATCGCGCCGACCACCTCGTCCACGATCCCCTCCAGGGGCTCGTCGATCGCCAGCCGGTCGCGCATGACCCGAGCCCAACCCAGCGAGTTGCGGCCCATGACGGCCGCGCGATCCTCGGTCGTCCAGTCCCTCCCCCGCCGTGCGGCGAACGCCTGGCGGACCTCGTCCCACCAGATCTCGGAATCGACGAGCACCCCGTCCATGTCGAAGATGATGGCGCCGAACGGATGGGTCACCGGTCGTCGAGGCGCGCCCGTCGTGGGCCGATCAGGGCTGCGTCCGGGGGCGGTCGGCGCTCGGCCGGGCCGCGTTCGATGCCGTCGGGCCCGAGCCGGCCGTCCGCGCCGGCAGGGCGGGCAGCTTGGGGTTCGCCCTGTCCGCGGGGCTGGCGGCCCCGATCGTTCCACCCGCCGACGGTGCGCGCTTCGCGCTGCCGGTGCCCTTCGCGCCCTTGGCGGCGGACCTCCCGGCCCCGGTGGGCCCGCCCGCACGGCGCCGGCCCGGAGCGTCGAACGCCGGCCACGGGCGCCCTTCGACGGCCGCGAAGATGACGAGCGCGAAGCGCCCGACCGCGTCGGCGACATCGTCGGCGCCGCGCAGGACGGACGATTCCAGCTGGAAGCTGATCATCCGGTGCGGGCCCTCGGTCTCCACGGACAGCTCGCCCAGCTGGAGACGCGACCAGCGGACGATCTTGGCCGCCGCCCGCGGACCCACGGCGCCCGTGCTGCGGACGGCGACCACCACGAGCCCGGCGGGGATCGGGGCGAAGATCGTGTACCTCGAGTTGGGATCGTCGCCCCACAGGACCCAGACCTGCGGGTCGGCCTCGACGTCGAGGACGCCGAGCACGGGCGTGACGACGGCCATGACCTTCGCGCCGAGCGCGTCCCGCACCGGGGCCTTCGCCCGCCACTCACTCAGCCGCATCCCAGCACTCCCTACGAAGGACCCTGCCTAGGCCACCGAGGCTAGCACACGAGGGACCCGCCAGAGTACGCTGCGGCGGGAGGCGACCATGCGCATCGATCGGCGATTCCTCGGGTGGGGCGTGTTCTTCATCCTGCTCGGATCGGTACCCCTGGCGGTGCGCTCCGGCCTCGTGACCTCCGACGTCGCCGGCATGGCCCTGCGCCTCTGGCCACTCCTGCTCGTCGGCGCCGGCATCGGTCTCGTCCTGCGCGAACGGCGGGCCGCGGCGATCGGCGGGCTCGTCGTGGCGGTGACGTTCGGCCTCATCGGCGGCGGGCTGCTGGCCGGCGGCTGGATCGATCTCGGGTCGCTCGCCTGCGGCGATACCGGGTCGAACGCGCTGCAGCCGCAACAGGTGAGCGGCACGCTCGACGCGGCCGCCCGGGTGACCCTCGAGCAGCGCTGCGGCGACGTGAACGTACAGATGGTCGACGGCACCGGCTGGTCGCTCGCCTCCGGCGCCGACCGTGTGCCGGATGTCACGGCCAGCTCGACCGATCTGCGGATCCGGAGCAGCGGCGGCCGGGGCATCGGCCTGCTCGGCATCGGCGGGCCGCGCCAGACCTGGGACATCAACCTGCCCCGATCGTCGACGATCGACCTTTCGACGACCCTGAACGCCGGCACCGGGCATCTCGACCTTGGCACGGGCCACTTCGGAACGGTCTCGACGACGGTCAACGCCGGCGACATGTGGATCGACCTCGCGGGCGCGGTCGCGACGCAGGTCGAAGTGCGCGTCAATGCCGGCGACACGCGGATCGTCCTGCCTGCCAGTTCCATCACCGGGAGTCTCACGGTTAACGCCGGCTCGATCGAGATGTGCACCCCGGCCGGCGTGGGGCTCCGCTTCACGACGAACGAGAACATCACGTCGTCCTTCGACTTCGGGTCGTCGGGCCTGCAGAAGTCGGGCTCGACGTGGACCTCGCCGGACTTCGCCACCGCCGCGGTCAGGATCGACCTCTCGACGACGGCCAATGCCGGCAGCATCGCGCTCAATCCGACGCGGGGATGCCGATGAACCCCGAGCTCCCCGGGGTCGGGACGCCACCTCCGGGGCCCACTGTCGGCGGCGCGGTCCCGCCCGGTCCCGAGCCGAGCGCGCCATCGAACGCCGAGCCGGTCCCGCCGGCGCCCGGCGGCGGGACCGGCTGGAGCGACTGGACGGGTGGCCCGTCGTGGCGCGACACGCGACGGGCGGAGCGTCACGCCCGGCGGGAGGCTCGGCGCGCCGAGCGAGGCATCGGCAGCGCGTGGTGGGGCATCCTGCTCGTGCTCGTCGGAGTTGGCGTCCTCGCCTCCGAGCTCATCCCGGACTTCGACTGGAACATGGCCTGGCCGGCCGTGCTCATCGCGTGCGGCGTCCTGCTCATCGGCGGAGCGCTCCGCCGGCCGGCGGCCGGCCCCTAGGTCGTCGGCTCGCTCACCCCACGTTCGTTCCGGCCGCGAGCAGCCCGGCGACCGACGGCAGGACGACATCGGCGAACGGCTCGAGCTCCTCGGACGTCGACGTCCCGGACAGGACGCCGATGCACAACCCGGCTCCGGCCGCGCGGCCCATCCGCAGGTCGGATACCGAGTCGCCGACGACCGCCGTCCGCCCGACGTCGGCACCGACCGAGGCGCACAGGTGGAGCACCATCGCCGGGTCCGGCTTGACGGGGATCCCGTCGTCGGCGCAGACGGTCGCGTCCACGAGCGCCGCGATCCCGAGCGCCTCGAGGGTCCGCTCGGTCGGGGCGCGATCGTCGCTCGTCGCCACGCCCACGCTCGTGCCCGCGTCCCGCAGCGCCCCGAACAGCCGGCCAAGATCGGCGACCGGCCGGGCCAGGGCGACCGGATCCGGCGCGTGCCAGGCCCGTCCGACGGCGACCTCGGCCGCGGGGCGGGCCAGCCCCGCGTCGACGACGACATCCACCGCGAACCGGCGCAGGACCGCCATCGGCATCGCGGCGAGCCCGCCGTGGGGATCCGCCCGACCCGTCACGCCGTCGAAGCCGATCGCCCGGAACAGCTCCCCGCGGAGGGGCCGCCCGGCCGCCGCCTCGAGGCGATCCGCGAGGTCGGTCACCCAGCCGCCCCACATCGCGTGGAACTCGATGAGCGTGCCGTCCTTGTCGAAGACGACCAGGTCGAGGCCGGCCAGCCGCGCGTGGAGCCCGGCTGCCGGGGGCGTCACCCTTCGGCGATCAGGTCCTCGGTCGTCACGGCCGGCGGCGCCTCGAGGACGTGGACGGCCTCGGGCGGGAAGCTCACCGTGACGACCTCGTCGTGGACGGGGACCTTGAGGTTCGGGTCGTTGAACGTGTCGATCGAGACGACGGTCTGGGCGCCGCTGAGGCGGACCCTGATCCGGACGATCGACCCCAGGAACGTGACGTCGACGATGGAACCGCTGAGGCGGTCCGCACCGCCACCCTCCCCCATCGCGAGCATCTCGGGGCGCAGGGCGATCGGGACACTGGCCCCGTCGCGGGCGTCGGTGATCGGGCCGGCCGCCCGGATCTCCTGGCCGTCCACCGTCAGGCGCCCCTCGGCCGCGCCGACGACCTGCGCGCTCATCAGGCTGAGCGTCCCGACGAACGACGCGACGAAGGACGTGGCCGGGAAGTTGTAGACCTCGAACGGCGTGCCGATCTGCTCGATCCGACCCTCGCTCCTGACGACGATCCGGTCGGACAGGGACAGGGCTTCCTCCTGGTCGTGGGTCACGTATACGGTCGTGATGCCGAGCTCGCGCTGGATCGCCCGGATCTCGTTGCGCAGGATGACCCGGATCTTCGCGTCGAGCGCCGAGAGCGGCTCGTCGAGCAGGAGCACCTGGGGCTCGATCGCGAGCGCCCGGGCCAGCGCGACCCGCTGCTGCTGGCCGCCCGAGAGCTGGTACGGATACCGGTCGGCCTTGTCGGGCAGGTGGATGAGGTCGAGGAGCTCCCCCACCCGCTTGCGGATCTCGGGCTTGGGCCGCTTGCGGACCCGCAGGCCGAAGCCGACGTTGTCGGCCACCGACATGTTCGGGAAGAGCGCGTAGGACTGGAAGACCATGCCCACGTTGCGGCGATTGGGTGGGCGGTGCGTGATGTCGACCCCATCCACGCTGATCGTCCCGGCCGTCGGCTGCTCGAAGCCCGCGATCATCCGCAGGGTCGTCGTCTTGCCGCATCCGGACGGGCCGAGGAACGAGACGAACTCACCTTTCTGCGCGGTCAGGTTGAAGTCCTGCACGGCCATGGCCAGGCCGAAGCGCTTCTGGATGCCGGTCAGGGTGAGGAAGGTCATCGGGTCCTCTTCTCGTGCGGTCAGTGCGCGCCGGCGATCTGGATCTTCTGTCGCGACTCGCGGCCGACCAGGGCCAGCAGGCCCATCGCGATCCAGGTCAGGGCGAAGCTGATGAGCGATACCGCGGCCGGCTCGTAGGCCAGGTTGCCGCCGATGAGCGCGATGTACGGGCCGAACGCGGGTCGGGCGAGGAACGTCGCGATCGTGTACTCGCCCACGACGATCGCCAGGGTGAGGAACGCACCGCTCAGGAGCGACACGCGCAGGTTCGGGAAGATGACCCGCCACAGGAGCGTGAACCAGCCCGCGCCGAGGCTCTGCGACGCCTCGGTCAGGCTGCGCACGTCGATCGCCCTCAGGCCCGTGTCGACCGCCCGGTACATGTACGGGAAGGACAGGACGACGTAGGCAGCCACGAGGAGGATGTTGCTCCCGAAGTCCGAGCCGGCCAGCGGGAGGGGGTTCGATCCGCTGTACGACTTGATGAGTCCGAAGACGAGGATGATCGGCGGGATGACGAACGGCAGGAGCGTGATGAACTCGATGTACGGCCGCAGGCGGGGCAGCCTCAGGCGGACCCAGAACGCGGTCGGGACGATGAGGATGCTGCTCGCGATGATCGTGATGACGCCCACCAGGAACGAGTAGAAGAGCGTCTGGGCGAACTGCGGGTCGTTGACGACGATCGCATAGGCCGAGAAGAGCGGCTCTTCCCGCATCGAGAACAGGAACGTGCCAAGGAGCGGCACGAAGAAGTACAGGAATCCCAGCAGGAAGACGAGCCACCAGACGATCGTGCCGAGCCGGCGGCGCGGCTTCGCGCGGGGGTGCGGCACCATGGCGCTCGCGACCGAGTCGACCGCGTCGGGGAACCGTCCGCCGAATCCTGGTCCCGTCATCGCTGCCAGCGCTCCGCGCGCCGCTGGAGCCAGGCGTAAAGGCCGATCGACACGGCCATGATCGCGACCATGCCCATGGCCAGCGCGTACCCGATGCCGAGGTCGTTCGCGGCGTCACCGCGGATCTGGCGGGTGATCTGGATCGTGACGATGTTGATCGACCCGCCGCTCAGCATGTAGGCCGTGGCCTGCGCCCCGAAGGCGTTCCCGAACAGGAGGATGACCGTGCCCAGCAGCGACGGCGTCAGGATCGGCAGGGCGACGTAGCGCCAGTACTGGAGGGAGCTCGCGCCCATGTTCTCGGAGGCCTCCCGCCAGTCCTTGCGCAGCCCGTCGATGGCCGGCGCGATGATGAGGACCATGAGCGGGAACTGGAAGTACATGTAGGCAAGCTCGAGGGCCGTCTTCGAGTAGATGTTGAGCGTGATCCCGAGCGCGTTGATGAGCGGGGTCAGGATCCCCGAGGCCCCGAGCGTGAACGTGAACGCCAGGGCAAGCGGGACGCCGGCGAAGTTCGAGGCGACCCCGCAGAACGTCATGAGGCCGGACCGCAGGAACTTCGGCAGGCCGCCGGCGATCACGGCGTAGGCGAGCAGGAAGCCGAAGATGCCGCCGCCGATCGCGGTGACCGCGCTGATCTCGAGGCTCGCGAAGTACGAATCCGCGAGATTCGGCTGGGACAGCGCCTGGTAGTTGTGGAGCGTGAACTGGCCATGGGCCGGGTCCTTCAACGGCGCCGCCAGGTTCTGGAAGCTGCCGCTCAGCAGGTAGAGCGTCGGGACGACCAGGAACAGGAAGGCGAAGAGGAGGAACGGCACGACGCCGAGCCATGCCCAGGAAAAGCGTCGCCCGGGGCGCGCATCGCGCGCGCCCCGGGCATCGAGCGTTGGGGCGGCAGCCATCGCCGCTCCTCGGTCAGGAGGCCTCGATGAGGCCTACTTGACCACGACGTTGACGGTCGTCGGCCAGCCCTTGGCGATCACGTCGGTCGCCTTGGTGATCTGGTCGAGGGTCGGCAGGAGGGCGCCGCTCGTGTCCGGCAGGGCCGCCTTGGCCGCCGGGTCGAGGGTGCCCTTGGTCGCCATGTCGGCGTAGCGGATCGGGTTGCAGTAGCCCTTCAGCCAGAGGTTCTGGCCGGCGTCGGAGTACAGGTACTCCATCCACAGCTTGGCTGCGTTCGGGTGCGGCGCGAAGGCGCTGATCGCCTGCACGTACATGCCACCGAACCGGCCCGACTTCGGGACGACGACCGTGATGGGCGGGTTGCCCTTCAGCGAATCCTTGTCGGCGAGGGCGTTGTACGTCCACGCGATGCGGATCGGCGAGTCGCCCGAGGCGACGTTGGCGGTCTTGGCGATGATCGGCACGAAGTTGCCGGCGTCGTTGAGCTTCTTGAACCAGGCGAGGCCCGGCGTGGCGTCGTCGAGCGAGCCGCCGTTGGCGATGCCCGCCGCCCAGACGCCCGAGGTGGCCTGGTTCGACACGGTCGGGTCGCCGGCGAGGGCGACCTGGCCCTTGTATTCGGGCTTGAGCAGGTCGCTCCAGTCCGCGGGCACGTTCTTGACCTTCGCCGTGTTCACCTCGAAGGAGAGCACGCCGTAGTAGTCGCCGTACCAGGAGCCGTCGGCATCCTTGGCGGAGTCCGGGATGGACGCCCAGGTCGCGACCTTGTACGGCTGGAAGTCACCGGCCGCCTTGCCCTGCGGACCGTAGGCGAGGCCGACGTCCACGACGTCGGGCGCGGCGGGGCCCTTGTTGTCCTTGTTGGCCTCGACCGCGGTGATCTCGTCCTTCGAGCCGCCATCCGGGTTCAGCTCGTTGATCTTGATCCCGAAGCCGGCCGAGAAGTTCTTCAGCAGGTCGCCGTAGTCGCACCAGGAGTGCGGCAGGGCGATCGTCGTGAGGTTGCCCTCGGCCCGGGCGGCATCGACGAGCGATTGGGGCACGCCAGGGATCGTGATGGTGGGCGCCGTCGTCGCGGCGGCGCTGCACGCCGACAGGGCGAGGGGTACCGCCGCAAGGGCGATCAGGATCCTCGAGCGGGTAGGTCTCGTGGTCAATTCCATCTCCATGTGCGGGGGGACTGGGCTCGAACGCGACCGCCACCGCCGCATGGCTCCTCCTCCGGAACAGTCGCGGTGGCTTTCAGACGAGTGGCCCGACGACCAGTAAGTCGGGCTCGCGCTCGCTCTTGCGCATTAACGTCCCGGCGTGGTCCGGGCGTCAAGACCATGGCCGCGTTTTGTTAACGCCGGGTGTCCGCCATGTGCACGTCCTGTTCGCACCGCCCTAGCCTGGTGGCCCCGAACGCCGACCGGCGCATTGCCTGACGAAGCGCGCCCGTCGAGGGCGCCGGCCGGGGTCGCGGGGTGGCGCTTGCCGGGCCGGTCCGGGCGTGTTCTGATTGAGGGCAGCGACGCACCGACGACGGGACGACACACGCGCGCCAGACCGGCGCGCGACCTGCCAGACCCGGGGGATCCATGACTCTGCCCGACCCGACGAGCCCGGCGGCCGGCTTGCAGCGATCGGTCGCACCGAGCGGCCCGCGATGACGACCCACCGAAGCGGCCGCCGCGCGGTGATCGACCTCGGCAGCGCCACGATCAACCTGCTCGTGGCCGACGTGGTCCGGCGCGGCAAGAAGATCCGCCTCAACCGGGTGCGCACGGATTCCGTCCTGACCGAGCTCGGACGATGCCTCGCCGAGACCGGCGGCGTCGGGGCACGCCAGGCCGCCCTGGGCGACGGGATCGCCCGGTTCCTCGTGGGGGCACACGACGCGAGCTCCATCGTCGTCGTCGGGACCGCCGCCCTGCGCACCGCACCGGACGGACCGGCCGTCGTGGCTGAGCTCGAACATCACTACCGGATCACGATCCGGCTCCTGGCCGAACCGCGTGAGGCCGAGCTCGGCGTGCTCGGCTGTGGCGGCGACATCCGGCCCGACGGGCCGTCGCTGTTCATCGACATGGGTGGCGGCTCGACCCAGGTCGTCGAGCTGACCGACGGCGCGATCGCGGCCAGCCACTCCCTCGCGCTCGGGGCGAGCGTGCTCGCCGCCGCCGTCTCCGATCCGATCGACGAAGCCGGCTGGCACGCGCTCGAAGCGCGGGTGGCCAGGGCCGTCGAGGCGCTCCCGATCCCGAAGGGTCCGGCACCGGCCGACGCCCTGTCGGTCGGCGGGACCGCCCGGCGTCTGGCGTCCCTCGCCGCCGGTCGCGGACGGAGCACTGGTGACGGGGTCCTCGAGCGCGCGGCGATCACGAAGACGCTCGGTGAGCTGTTGCGCACGGATTCGGCGGCGTTCGCGCGGCGGCACGACGACGATCCGGCCCGGGTCCGGTTGCTGGCTCCAGGGGGGCTCCTCCTCGGCGCGATCCTGGACCACTACGGCCTGGCCTCGACCCGCGTCAGCCCGCACGGCCTGCGCGAGGGCGTCCTGCTGGCGGCCCTCGCCGACCCCGAAGGCTGGTGGCTCGAGCCGGCTACCTGACCCGGACTCGTCCCGCCGCCCGGTGCTCCCCTCGCCTCACGGGGATCAGGCCGGCATCTCGTCGCTGCTCGGCGTCGGGAAGTCGCCCACCTCCGACGAGGGCGCGTCGCCGACGCCCGACCCGCCGTCGCTCGCACCATGGCCGCTGAAGTCGGGGTGGTCGAGGCCGGTCGCGGGGTCGCGGACCCAGCCCTCGTGGACCGGCAGCGGGTTGTAGACGGGCTCGTTCGGGTCGGTCAGGTTCGGGGTCCAGGGATGGGCCGGGTCGTGGACCGTCGGGTCCGGATCGCCGTGCTCCCAGTGGGCCGGCTTCGAGCCGCCGGCCGTGCCGGGGACGTGGACGTCGACCTCGACCTTGCGGACGTGACCCTCCGAGTCGACCGTGATGGATCCGCCCACGTCCGGGTGCCCGGGCTCGACACCGGAGCCGGGTACGTCCTTGCGATCGTAGTTGTCGACCATCGGATGCCTCCGCGTTGCGGCCGGGACACGCGCCGGGACGGCATCGTGGCATGCCCGGCGCCCGCGGGCAACCCGGCGCGGGTGGCAGATGAAGGTGCGCGCGGGCGTGCACACGGTCGGCCCCTGGGGCGAGTCCCGCTCGTCGGAGCCATTTGCCTCGCCCGTGGAACGCGGGACTCCCGCGACGGGTCCCGCCGGCCGCGCACGACCGGTCGCCACACCGAGTCACGCTCATCGGGGAGCTCGTCGGCCCCCGGGAGCGGACGTCGCGGCCCGATCGGCGGGTCCAGCGTCCCCGGGCCGATCAGGTGACCCTCGGAAGCCGGTTCCGACGTTGTAGTGATCGTCCGCGGAGCAAATGACGTTGGCGTCCGACCTCGGAACCTACGAGAACGGCAGGCCGACGTAGTTCTCGGCGAGGCTCCGCGAGGCCGACTCGGAGCTGACGAGCCAGTCGAGCTGGGCCCGCTGGAGGCGATGCCCGAACCCGTCGCCGTCGGGCAACAGGTGGAGCATCGAGCTCATCCACCACGAGAAGTCCTGGACCCGCCAGACGCGGCGCAGGCAACGCTCCGTGTAACCGGCCAGCCCGGACTCGTCGCCCGTGCGATAGCGCGCGACGATGGCTTCGGCGAGCGCCCGCACGTCGCTCACGGCGAGGTTGAGGCCCTTGGCCCCGGTGGCCGGCACGATATGGGCGGCGTCGCCCGCGAGGAACAGCCGGCCGTACTGCATCGGCTCGGCGACGAAGCTGCGCAGCGGGGTGATCGCCTTGTCGAGGACCGGCCCGTCGGCGAGCGTCCAGCCGTCGTTCGCGGCCAGGCGCGTCCGCAGCTCCGTCCAGATGCGGTCGTCCGGCCAGGCCTCGATGTCCTCGTCCGGCCTGACCTGGAGGTAGAGCCGACTGATCGTCGGGGAGCGCAGGCTGTGGAGCGCGAAGCCCCGGTCGTGGGCCGCGTAGATGAGCTCGTCCGTGGACGGGGCGACCGCGGCGAGGATGCCCAGCCAGGCGAACGGGTAGTCGCGCTCGAACGTCCGCAGGACGCCCGCCGGGATCGACGGTCGCGAGACCCCGTGGAACCCGTCGCACCCGGCGATGTAGTCGCAGGTCAGCATCTCCTCCCGGCCGCCGGACCGGAACGAGATCGACGGGTCGTCCGTGTCGAGGCCCGCCAGCCGGACGTCCTCCACGTCGAACAGGATCGGCTCACCCGAGGCGATCCGGACCGCGATGAGGTCCTTCACGAGCTCCGCCTGCCCGTAGATCGTGATCGCCTTGCCGTCGGTCAGGTCGCTGAGCGCGATCCGGTGGCGGAGCCCGTCGAAGCGGACCTCGATGCCGTGGTGCACGAGGCCCTCGCGGTGCAACCGCTGGGACACCCCCGCGTCGTCGAGCAGGTCGACCGTCGGCTGCTCGAGGACGCCCGCCCGGATGCGCCCTTCGACGTGCGTCCGGCTGCGGTCCTCGAGCACGACCGACTCGATCCCGGCCAGGTGCAGGAGATGGGCCAGCACGAGCCCGGCCGGCCCGGCCCCGACGATCCCGACCTGGGTCCTCACCCCCGGATCCCGGTCAGAACGGGTAGTCCGGGATCGTGCTGCGCATCGTCACCCACTGGGTGGACGTGAAGGTCTCCAAGTTCGCCTGCGTTCCGCCGAGCCGCGACCCGCCGGTCTCCTTCACGCCGCCGAACGGGTTGACGACCTCGTCGCCGACGGTCTGGTCGTTGATGTGGACGATGCCCACGGGGACCCGATCGGCGATCTCGAGGGCGCGCATCGGGTCCCCGGTCATGATCCCGAGCACGAGCCCGTACGGGCTGTCGCCGGCCAGCCGGACCGCCTCGTCGATCGAGTCGAAGGCGATGACCGGCGCGACCGGCCCGAAGACCTCGTCGCGGTAGGCGGGGGCGTCCTCGGGCACGTCGGCGAGGACCGTCGGGCGATAGAAGAGCCCCTCGTACGTGCCACCCTCGACGAGGCGCGCGCCGGCCCGTACCGACGAGGTGACGAGGTCGTGGACGCGATCGCGCTGGCGCTCGTCGATGATCGGCCCGAGAGCGACCTGGCCGCTCGCCGGGTCGCCCACCGGCAGGTGGCTGGCATGGACGCCGAGCGACTCCGCGTACTTGCCCGCGATCGACCGAGCGACGATGTGACGGCCGGTCGTCATGCAGATCTGGCCCTGGTGGTTGAACGACCCGAACGCCCCGGCCGACACCGCCTTCTCGAGGTCGACGTCGTCGAGGACGATGATCGCCGAGTTGCCCCCGAGCTCGAGGTGGACGCGCTTGAGGTGCTGGGCCGCGAGCCCGGCGACGATCCGGCCGGCGCGCGTGGAGCCGGTGAACGAGAGGAGCCCGATCCGGGGGTCGGTGACCATCGTCTCGCCGACGTCGGCGCCGCCCGGCAGGACGCTGAACAGGCCGGCCGGCAGGCCCGCCTCCTCGAAGATGTGGGCGAGGGTCACGCCGCCGCAGACCGCCGTCCGGGGATCCGGCTTGAGGACGACCGCGTTGCCCAGCGCGAGCGCCGGAGCGACCGCCCGGATCGAGAGGATGAGCGGGAAGTTGAACGGCGAGATGACCCCCACGACGCCGATCGGCACGCGCCGGGTCATGCTCAGGTGCGGAGCGCCCGTCGGCAGGAGCTCGCCGTACGCCAGTGAGGTCAGGCCGGCCGCGTCGTAGCAGGCGTTGGCCGCGAACGTCGTCTCGACGTCCGCCTTGGGCTGGATCGAGCCGGCCTCGCGGACGATCCAGTCCTGGACCGCGCTCGCGTGCTCCTTCCACAGGTCACCGGCCCGGCGGAGGACCGCGGCACGGGCGTGGTAGGGCTGCTTCGCCCAGTCGCGCTGGGCCTCCGCCGCCCGGGTGGTCGCACGAGCCACGTCGGCCGCCGCGGCCCGGCCCACCCGCCCCAGCTCGTTGCCGGTCGCCGGCTCCACGACCGCCGCGTCGCCGGCCCCGCCGGTCGTCCAGCCGTCGAGATAGATCTTGCCTCGCCAGGTCGTCGGGTCGAGCAAGGTCATCGGGGCCGCTCCTTTCGCGTGCGTCGTGGGGGGCTGGTCGGTGGATCGGCGGGTGGGGTCGGTGGCGCCATTCCGGCGTCGGGGATCGAGGCGTCGGTGATCCCGGCATCGGCGAGGGTCTTCTGGGCGATCCCGAACGCGGCATTCGCGGCCGGCACCCCCGCGTACACGGCCGCCTGGAGGAGGACCTCGCCGATCTCGTCGGCGGTGAGCCCGTTCCGCAGCGCGGCCCGGACATGGAGCGCGATCTCGCCCTCGGCGCGCAGGGCCGTGAGCATGGCCAGCGTGATGGCCGAGCGCGTCCGTCGGTCGAGCCCCGGCCGGGCCCAGACGTCGCCCCATGCCGTGCGCGTGATGAAGTCCTGGAAGGGCGCGCTGAAGGGCGTCGTGGCCGCCTCGGCCCGGTCGACGTGGGCATCGCCCAGGATCTCCCGGCGGATGCGCCGGCCGGTCGTGCGCCGCTCGTCG
Organism: Candidatus Limnocylindrales bacterium; assembly: GCA_036382135.1. Taxonomy (GTDB): domain Bacteria; phylum Chloroflexota; class Limnocylindria; order Limnocylindrales; family CSP1-4; genus C-114. Next base: position 24,782 of record DASVIK010000395.1, read on the forward strand.
GTCATGGTCGCGCCTCTCCCGATCCATCGAGGTGATCGAGGACGAGGCGCTCGATGACCGCACCTCGCTCGAGGTTCGGGAGGTGGGCGCCGCCGGCCACGATGGCGATGCGGGCGAGGCCGATGCCCGCGCCGAGCTCGGCGATATCGTCCATCGGGATGGCCGGGTCCTCCCCTCCCGCGATGACGAGGGTCGGCGCGCGGATGAGCCCGAGGTCGGGCCGGAGGTCCATCCGCTCGATGGCCCCGCACCAGGCGGCATACGCCTCGGGGTCCGTCGCGGCGACCATCGCCCGCAGCTCCGCCAGGAGCTCGGGGTGCGCCGCGGCGTAGGCCGGCGTCACCCAGCGGGCGGCGACGGCGTCCGCGACGGCCGCCATCCCGGACCGCCGGACGAGGGCCGCCCGGGCCGCCCAACCCTCCGACGGGCCGAGGCGCGCCGACGTGGCACAGACGACGAGGCGGCGGACACGCTCCGGCGCGTGGGCGGCGACCCACAGCGCACCCATCCCGCCGATCGAGATCCCAAGGAGGTCCGCCTCATCGATCGCCAGCTCGTCGAGCAGGGCCAGGATGTCCTGCCCGACGTCGGCGATCTCATAGGGACCGGGCGACGCCGGCGACCGGCCATGCCCGCGCAGGTCGAAGCGAACGACGCGATGGCCGGCGGCGAGCGACGGGACCTGCCCGTCCCAGACGTCGAGCGTACTGCCGAGCGCGTCGGCGACGAGGAGGACCGGCCCGTCGGGCGGGCCATCCTCGACGTGGTACAGCCGAGCGGGCGCCCTCATGCCCGAACCTCGGCGCGGCGGGTCGCGGCCGGCTCCCCCGGGTCGCCCGCGCGGAACCCCGTCGTGCGATGTCGGGCGGCATGGGCGGCGAGGGCCGCGTCGATGAAGACCGCGGTGCTGCCGCGGACGCCGGGCGCATCGGGGCCCGGCAGCGTCGGGTCGATGTTCGCGCGCATCCGCTCGGGATCGACGACGAGATGGGTGAGGCACTCGCGCAGCCACGCCGCGGCGGAGCCCACGGACGTCAGGAGCGAGGCCAGCGGCCGCCACTCGGCGTGCCAGGCCCCGGCCGCCCGCTGGTGCTCGCCGGCGGAAGCGGTCAGGATCGTCGCCACGAGGCCGGGCGCCTGGGCCGCGCAGGCCCGCGTGCAGACGGCCGCGATCGGGTTGTGCTTGTGGGCCATGCTCGA
>DASVIK010000396.1:0-3095 GCA_036382135.1 Candidatus Limnocylindrales bacterium
CGTCGGCGTCGCCGAGCTGGGCTACGAGAACGAGGACCTCGCGCCGGGGCGACCGATCGTCGCCGTGCCGACGACGGCCGGGACGGGCTCCGAGACGAACATGTTCGGGGTCATCACGGACGAGGCGACGGGGCGCAAGTCGTACATCGGCCACCGGAGCGTCATGCCCCGGGCGTGCATCCTCGACCCCGAGCTCACGCTCGGGCTGCCGGCGGCCGCCACGGCCGCGACCGGGATCGACGCCATGACGCATTCGCTCGAATCGCTGCTCTCGCGGAACCCGAACCCGTTCGCCGAGGCGATCGCCCTGGGCGTCATCCGGACCGTCGGAGAGTGGCTCCCGCGCGCGGTCGCGGACGGCTCGGACATCGAGGCCCGCAGCCAGCTCCTCGTGGCCTCCCACCTGGCCGGACTCGGCCAGGCGAGCGGCACCGGCGTCGGGCTCGTCCACGCCCTCGGGCACGCGCTCGGCGCCCGCGGCCGGCTCCCCCACGGCACCGCCCTGGCCACGATCCTGCCCGAGGTCCTCGCCTTCGACATCGACGTCCGGTCGCGCGAGCTCGCGCTCGTGGGCGTCGCCCTCGGGGTCGCGGTACCGGGCGAGCGCCGTCGCGATGCGGCCACGGCGGCGATCGCGGGCGTCCTCGCGCTCCTGCGGACGGTCGACCAGCGCCGGACGCTCCGCGAGCTCCGCCTCGACGGCGCCATGATCCCGCTGATCGTCCGCGACGCGCTCGACGACCCGGCGATCAACAACACGCCCCGGATGCCGAGCGCGGACGAGGCCACGGCCATCCTGGCCGCCGTCGCCGGCTGACCCGCCGCGCCGGCCCGACAGCGGGCGCCCCGTGAACCGGATCGGACCTCAGGCCGTACCCTTGCCGGGGAACGGGAGGATGGGACCATGGCGACCGCGCGAGAACGACCGCCCGAGGAGGCGGCCGAGGACACCTCGTTCGCGCGCGGCCTGCGCCTGATCCTGACCGTCGCGGACCGGGGCGAGCTGCGGGCCGACGAGCTGAGCGGCGTCCTCGAGATGCCGCTGTCGTCGGTGTACCGCTACCTCCGCACGCTGACCGAGTTCGGGTTCATCGACCGGCGCGACGGCCGGTACCGGCTTGGCCCGCGGCTGTCCATCGGCTCGGGCTCGAAGGTGACGAGCCAGCGGCTCGTCCGGATCGCCGACCCGGTCCTGCGCCTGCTGGCCGAGGAGACCGGCGAGTGCGCGCTCGTCATGCGCCGTGTCGCGCTGTCCGCCGTGTGCCTCCACCAGGTCGAGGCCCGCGATCCGCTGCGTGTGTCGATCGAGCCCGGCACGATGACGCCCCTCTACGCCGGGGCGCCGGCCCGGGTGCTCCTGGCGTTCGCGCCCCCGGAGATCCTCGCGGAGGTCGTGGCCGGCCTGCTGCCGCTCACGCCGGAGACGCTGAGTGAGGCGGTCCTGCGCGACGGCCTGGCCGAGATCGTCCGGACCGGCTTCGCGGCGAGCGAGGGCGAGTTCATCGCCGGAGCGGTGGCCATCGCGGTTCCCATCATGCGAGACGACGGGATCGTGGCGGCCCTGGCCGTGACCGGACCGTCGTCACGCTGCGGCCTGGAGTGGCAGGCCCGGACGCGACGTCTCCTCGGCTCGGCCGCGGAGACGATCGTGGCCGCGCTCGCAGACGAAACGCCCCTATGACTTCTGCCGATATCGAGTCGTAGAATCGTCTCATCCCACCATGTGGAAAACATGACGAAATCCTGTTACCGTGCGGTGACATGGACGTCGTGTCGCGCCCCTCGTTCGGAGCCCTCGCTCCCGTGCCGGGCCCCTACGCGACGCTGCCGATCGCCGAGGCGTTCGACTGGGCCTCCTGCGCCGACGGCGCGGATGGCGGCGAATGGTATCTCGTCTGCTTCCGCTCCGTCCGCCAGCCGGGCGCCGACGAGAACCTTCTCCAGGCCCTCGACGACCTGGCCCACCTCGAGGCCAGCACGGCGCCCGGGTTCGTCTTCTACTTCAAGGGCCAGACGACCGAACGCGGGGAATGCCTCTCGTTCTGCCTGTGGGACAGCCGCGTCGAGGCCCGCGCCGCCGCGGGCCGCCCGGCGCACGCCGTGGCGAGCGCGATCGTCCGCGAGATGTACGCGTCGTACACGCTCGAGTTCTACCGCGTCCGCAAGCCGGCGGGCAGCAGCCACTTCGAATTCGAGCCCTACGACCGCCCGAGCCCGCGCTCCCGCGTCCGCCCGTCCTAGCGCTCGACGCTCCCGGACTGGCGCGCCGACGCCACGCCTCGGCGGTCGGCCCCTTGTCGGGGCGGCGGCGGCCGGGCGATACTCGATGAGCGGCGGAGCCCCAACGGGTGGCCGGCGCAGGGACCCTCAGCGATGGATCAGGTCTTTGGCACCATCGGTAGCGTCGCGCACAGCATCTTCACGTTCTTCCACGATCTCGTGCCCGGCGGATTCGGGCTGCTGCTGATACCGCTCATCGCGCTCGGGATCGTCAGCCTGCTCGTCGCCCGGCGGTAGCGCGGCGGGCGCACGTCCGCGGACCTCGATCTACGGGCCGATGGTCACCGAGCCGACCGGGCTGACTCCCGCGCCCCCGGTGCCGACGCCGGTCGCCACGAAGTGGTAGGCGCCCTGCTGCACGGGGAACGTGGCGATCCAGACGGCCTTGCCGTTCATGATGGCCTGCTCGATCGTCGCGCTCCCGACGACCCCAGTCCCGCTCGTCGGCCAGAACGACACGGTCGGCACGACGCCGTCGGGCGCGGTCAGGATCGCCCGCTCCACCCCCGGCTGCGGCGAATCCGCGTACAGGAGATCCAGGAGCAGGGGTAGGGCGATCGGCGGCGCCGTGGGCGGCGGGCTCCCGGTCACCGGGTAGAGCGCCGGGATGCCGACCGGGCAGAACGAGGGCGGCGACGGGCCGACGCAGATCCCGAACAGCGGCACGAGCGTTGAGCCGCCGCTGAACGCGCCACCACTGAACAGACTGAGCAGGTCGGGCGGGATCTGGACCACGTCGCCACTCGGGATATCGGGTGGCGAGGCCTCGGGCGGCGGCAGCGACGCGAGGGTCGGAGGCGATGGGCTCGCACCGG
>DASVIK010000397.1:0-1776 GCA_036382135.1 Candidatus Limnocylindrales bacterium
CAGGCGAGGGCGAACAGGATGCCGGTGAGGGCCCGGCGATCGCGCTCCGCCGCCAGGAACGCGCCCAGGGCGAACATGAGGAACAGGCTCTCGGTGTAGGACATGGAGAAGACGGCCGAGAACGGGAAGACCGCGAGGTACAGCGCGCCGACCCGGGCGCGCCCGCGGCCAACGACCGCCTCGCCCAGCGAGACGAAGAGGCCGAGCGAGACGAGGAACGCGGCGTTGCTGACCACGACCGCGACGAGGCCCGCGAATGCCGGCCATGGCGCGGACAGGAGGCGGACGATCGCCGGGTAGAGCGGCAGGAACGCGTAGTCGTGATACGTGCCGGTCACGGCGGCAGCGTGATAGCCATCGCGGACGATGCCCAGGAGGAACCAGCCGTCCCACGAGGTGAGGCTGCGCAGGATCGGCGCCCCGTCGCCACCGGTCAGGCTCGGGTTGCGGACGATGAGCGTCTCGGCGGCGACGGCCGCGGCCAGGATCAGCAGCCGCGAGACGACGAACCCCGCGACGAGCGATCGGTCGAGGGCGATCGCCGCTCGGAGTCCGCCGAGGACGCGGCGTAGGTCGATCCTGAGCGGCAGGGCCGCGGGCGCGGTCGTCGGCCCGCCCGCCAGGTGCTCCTGGGACGCGAGCGTTCGCCCGTCGCGGGTCGTCATCGGTCGGCGTTCCGGAGGCTCATCGACCGGCCGTCGCATGGCGCGTGGTCCACGGCATGAGCCGCGCGGTCACGGCGACGATCGTGCCGCGGATCGTGAAGCCCGGCGTCCGGATCGCGATCCCGGCCACCCCGACGGCCATGATCGCGAACAGCGTGAAGTAGCCGACCGGCACCGCGATGGCGGCCCCGACCGGCACGGTCCAGCGGCGGTCCGTTCGGCCGCCCCAGGCGATGAGCACCGCGGCGAGGGCGACGCGGAGCGCGAGCGGCCCGGGCAGGGTCGCCAGCCGGAAGTCGACGTCGCGGTTCCGGCCAAGGAGGTCGAACCAGTCGGTCCACAGGCGAGGCGCCAGCACGAACGAGACGCCGGCGATCGCCGCCGTCACCCCGATGGCGATCGCGAGGCTTCGCCATTCCCGCCGCACCGCGAACCAGACGAGGCCCACCCCGGGGGTGACCTTCGAAAGGAGGATGAACGACCAGGTCGCGGGCCAGCGGAACCCCGCGACGATGGCGGCGGCCATGAGCAGCTCGATGTTGCCGAGGGCGATCGAGGCGACGACCGGTTGGAGCAGGAGGAGGGGCAGCGACAGGCGCCCGGCCGTCCACGCCATGGCGGCCACCAGCAGGAGCGTCCAGAGCGCGACGAAGACCCCGATCGGCAGGAGCCGGAACGGCACCATGAGCTGGCTGAACGCGGGCGAGTAGAGGAACGCGAAGTCGTTGCCGACGTTGCCCCGACTGTACGGATCGTCGAGGCCGGCCATGTAGTAGGCCTTCGAATCCTGGGATTCGGGGGCGCCGCCGAGCAGCTGCCACAGGGCATAGAGCGCGCCCACGAGGAGCACGCCGGCGATCGGGCCGTACCGGACGAGCCGGTCGCGCAAGGTCGGGGTCATCGGGCGCAAGAGTGGGGGGTGCGCGGCCGCACCGGCATCCCCCGGGAGTACCACGGCCCGAGCATACCGGCGGCGTCCAGCCGTCTCGCCCTTCACGGCCTCCCTGGTCCCCGCGGCTGGGCGCGGGTTGGTTCGACGGCTCCCTCCACGGCGAACTGCGGCCTGCGCGCCCGGGGAGCGCCATCGAACCCCGACGCCCCCTGGACGACG
>DASVIK010000398.1:0-4902 GCA_036382135.1 Candidatus Limnocylindrales bacterium
AGCGGCGCGAGCTCGGAAACGAGCGCGGCGCGACGATCCCACGAGAAGGACGAGGTGATGCCGACGTGGTGGAGCTTGCCGTCGGCATCGAACAGCCCAAGGAGCAGCGATCCGACATGCGTCTGCGGGCCGTTCTTGTGCCAGCGGAAGCCGGCGACGACGCAGTCCGCGGTGCGCTGATGCTTGATCTTGATCATCGCCCGTTTGCCGGGCTGGTACGGCGCGTCGAGCCGCTTCGCGACGACGCCGTCGAGCCCGGCGCCCTCGAAGCGGTCGAACCAGTCGGCCGCGAGGGCGCGGTCCCGGGTGGCCGGCGTCAGGTGGATCGGCGGCGCAGCCCCGGCCAGGGCGACCTCGAGGCGGGCCCGGCGCTCGTCCTGGGGCGTCGCTCGCAGGTCCTCGTCGTCGACCGCCAGGAGGTCCCAGGCGACGAAGCTCGCCGGCGACTGGGCGGCGAGCATCGCGACCCGCGACGCGGCGGGGTGGATACGCAGGAGCAGGGACTCGAACTCGAGGCCCGCCGCGCCGGCGATGACGATCTCGCCGTCGAGGACGCAGCGCTCGGGCAGGTGCGCCCGGAGCGGCGCCGCGAGCTCGGGGAAGTACCGGTCGAGCGGCTTGAGCTCGCGGCTCTGGGTGTACACCTCGTCGCCGTCCCGGAACACGAGCGCCCGGAAGCCGTCCCACTTGGGTTCGAACAGCCAGCCGTCACCGGTCGGCAGCCCGTCGGCCGCCTTCGCGAGCATCGGTTCGAGCGGCGGCTGGAAGGGCAGGTGCATCGCCGCCGAGCATAGCGCCGTGGGGCGCCCGTCGACCCGATAAGTCGGGCGCGTCGCCGCGCAGGATGGCGGATCGGAGCCCTTGGGCCCGGAGGAGCCGGCCGACGTCAGCCCTCGCTGGGTGCCGTCGCTCCGTCCGACGTGCCTTCGGCGGCCTCGCCTTCCTCGGTCGGCGCACCCTCGGCGGCCGTCTCGGCGACGACGGCGACTTCCTCGACGCGCGGCGGCAGGACCCGGGCGGCGATCTCGGTCGGGTCGGTCACCAGGGTGACATCGCCCGGGATCGAGAGGTCGCTCACGTGGACCACCGCGTCGAAGTCGGCGAGCCCGTCGATCGACACGTCGATGTGCCCGGGCAGGCGATCCGGCAGGGCGCGGACCTTGAGGGTGGAGATGTGGCTCAGCGTCCCGCCCAGCAGCTCGACAGCGGCGGCGGTGCCGATCACCGTCACCGGGACGTCGACCGTGAGCTCCTCCGTCATCCGCACGACGAACAGGTCGACGTGGACCATCCGGTGCTTGAGCGGCTCGCGCTGCACGCCGTAGATGAGGGCCGGCCGGGCCTTGTGGCCGTCCACCTCGACGTCGATGAGCGTCGTGTTGCCGACCCGTCGGTGAAGGATCTCGAACTCGTGCGTGTCGACCGACACGTTCTCGGAGGCCACGCCGTGACCGAAGAGGACGCCGGGCAGTCGACCCGCGCGGCGGAGATGGGCGACCTTCTTGCCGGTGATCTCGCGCTTGGCCGCGGCCAGCGTCGGTCGGGCGGTGGGCATCGGATTCGGACCTCGTCTTCGATCGACCCTCGGGCGGTCACTCCGCCTCGCGGGGACCGGGCGGCAGCGCCTCTGCAGCGCGCGCGCCGGGGCGCCCACGGTACCACAATCGTCCGCCGTCTCCCGGTCGACGGGTTCCGGGCGAGGTCCCCGGCGATGAGGCGACGGGCCGTCGCCGAGGCCGGAACGGGTCGCCGGTGTAGCATCCGGCCATGTCCGCATCGATCCTCATCGTTGAGGACGAGTACGCCGTCGCCCGGGGGATCCAGTACGCCCTTCAGCAGGAGGGCTACGAGGTCTCCGTAGCCAAGTCGGGTGAAGAAGGGCTCGACCTCGCGGTCAACCAGGCACCCGATCTCGTCGTCCTCGACGTGCGGCTGCCCGGCATCGATGGCTTCGAGGTCCTGCGCCGGATGCGGGCCGCCGGGTCGAAGGCGCCGGTCCTCGTGCTCACCGCCCGCGACGACGAGGTCGACAAGGTCATCGGGCTGGAGCTCGGCGCGGACGACTACCTGACGAAGCCGTTCGGACTGCGCGAGCTCATGAGCCGCATCAAGGCCCTCCTGCGCCGGGCCTACGGCGACCTGGCCGACGCCGCCGGGGGCCGGGTGATCCGGCACCGGGACCTGCTCATCGACCTGGAGCGCCGGCGCGTCCAGCGGGGCCAGCGACGGATCGCCCTCACGCCGACCGAATTCGAGATCCTCCGCCACCTGGCCAGCCGACCCGGTCGCGTCTACACCCGGCCCGAGCTGCTCGAGCTGCTGCGCGACTACGAGGCGCTCGACCAGGACGAGAAGACGATCAACGTTCATATCAGCCACCTGCGCGAGAAGATCGAGGACGATCCGGCGACCCCGGCGTTCGTCCTGACGGTCCGGGGAGTGGGATACGCCTTCGCTGAGCGTTGACCGGCTCGTCCGCCGGATCGTCCGCCGGCTCTCCCCGCGAACGTTCCAGGCGCGCCTCACGCTGGCGGCCGTCGGCGTCGTCGCGCTCACCCTGACGATCGCGTCCGTCGCGGTCGTCAACCGGGTCGACGACTACTTCTACCAGCAGACCAAGGCCGACCTCTCCGCGCGCGCGGCGACGGTGCTCGAGACCGTCGTGGCCAGCATCGGCAACGCCACGGCGATCCCGCTCGTGGTCCTGCCCGACAACACGGTCGATCAGCGGTTGGACGCGATCCTCGAGGCCCCCGCGAGCCAGAAGCTCATGGCCGACCTGCTCGCCCAGGCGAATGTCGAGATCGCCCTCGGCCTGCCGACCCGGGACAGCACCGGGAAGGTGTCGATGGTCCCCGCGACGGATGGCACGTTCCGGGCAGCGCGGACGGCCCTGCCGAGAGTCGGCCAGGCATCGGACCCGATCACGACCACGACCGGCGCGTTGCCGGAGAACGTCGGTCGCGTCAATGAGTACGCGATCGTCGTCACGCTGTCCGACCCGTACACGTTCCGGGCGAGCGCGGTCGCGAATGTCGTCGGCTTGCTCGCGATCATGGGCCTCATCTCGCTCGGGTTCGCCGTCGTCATCGCGGCCATCGCCGCGCGACGGTTCACCGCGCCGCTGCGGCGGTTGACCGACGCGTCCCGGGCCATCGCCGAGGGCGACTACAGCCGTCGCGTGCCGGCCGACCTTGCGCTGACCGGCGCCGCCGAGATCGCGGACCTGACCCGCCAGTTCAACACGATGGCCGCCCGCCTCGGCGAGAGCGTCGAGATCATCCGGCGCGACCGCGACCGGAGTCGCGACTTCCTCGCGGACGTCTCCCACGAGCTGCGCACACCGATCGCGGCGATGCGCACCTTCAACGAGCTCCTCCGCGAGGGCGCCGATGCGGACCCGGAGGCCCGGGCCGAGTTCCTTGAGTCGAGTCGCCAGCAGCTCGAGCGGCTCGACTGGCTGGCCCAGAACCTGCTCGAGCTTTCCAAGCTCGATTCCGGGCTCGTCCTGCTCGACCTGCGGCCCGACGACCTGCGCGCGTGCGTCGAGTCGGCCGTCGAACAGGCCGAGGCGCTGGCGGCCCGCCGGGGGATCGAACTCACCCTGGACCTGCCGCGCTCGCCCGTGCGCATCCGGCACGATCCGCAGCGCATCGGACAGGTCGTCGCGAACCTCGTCGGCAACGCCCTGAAGTTCACGCCCCGCGGCGGCCGGGTCACGATCCGCGCCTGGTCCACGCTCGGCGGGGCACAGATCGAGGTGACCGACACGGGCGTCGGGATCGACGCCGCAGAGCTGCCCCGGATCTTCGAACGGTTCTATCGCGGATCGCGGGCCCACGAGGCGCGCGGAAGCGGCAGCGGCCTCGGCCTGGCGATCGTCAAGTCGATCGTCGACATGCACGTCGGTCGGGTCGCGGTTGAGAGCGTGATCGGGGGCGGGACCACGTTCACGGTCACCCTGCCGGCCGATCCGCGAACCGCCGAGCCGCCAGAGGAAGGATCCGTGGAGCCAGCGTCGGCTGCGACTGCGGTGGACGCGCCCGAACGGCCTCCGGCGTTCGCCCAGCCGCCCACGGGCGTGAAGGTCGGGCGTCCAGCGGACATTTCGGATATGGCGGATTCTTCACCGTCGCAGGCGCCCAGCCTGAATATCCCTCCGTCACGCTGACGACAACAACCGGGAACCGCCCCGGCCTCTCCGTCGCATCCAGCCGAGGCACGATCGCGAGACCATGACCGAACCGACCCTCCCCCAGCGTCCCGAACCGCCGGCGAGTCCGGAGCCGTCGCCGTTCTGGGCGGTCCCGGATCCCGGGACGCCCGTCACCCCTGTTGCGCCGCCGAGCTGGCCGGTGCCGGATCCGGCAACGCCGGCAGGCCCGCCGACCGCTCCGATCTGGGCCGCACCGAGCCCGACGCCCGCACCCGCTCCCTCCGCCGGCACCCCCGCGGGCGCGTACTCACCGGCCCGGCTGCCGACCTCCGAGTGGGCCCGCGGGACCGGCCCGGCCGGATCCGGCGGCAGCCCGGAAGCCTGGTTCGAGCCTGTCGCGGCGGTCCCGGTCCCGACGGAACGCACCCGCCCCGCCGGCCAGAGCCGCGGCTCGGCGGGCATCATCGTCGCGGCATCGCTCCTGGCGGCCGTGCTGGCATCCGGCGGCACGCTCGTGGCCCTCGATGCGACGGGCGCCCTCGACCGACCCGTGGCCGCCGCCGCCACGGCCCGGCCGGCGATCATCCCGGCCGGCGGCATCGACCAGTCGTCGTCGGTCATCGCCGCCGCGGCGAAGGCCAGCCCGGCCGTCGTCCAGATCACGTCCGTCGCGGGCATCGACCCGAACAACGTGAGCAGCCTGCCGGACACCGGCGTCGGCTCGGGGGTCATCTTCGACGCCGATG
>DASVIK010000399.1:0-5793 GCA_036382135.1 Candidatus Limnocylindrales bacterium
CGAGCGAAGGCGCCGCGGTGGCGCGGCGCACGGACTCCCGAGCGAAGGCGCCGCGGTGGCGCGGCGCACGGACTCCCGAGCGAAGGCGCCGCGGTGGCGCGGCGCACGGACTCCCGAGCGAAGGCGCCGCGGTGGCGCGGCGAACGGACTCCGTGATGCGGCGTGGCACGGCTGTGCAGCGCGCTGTGTCAGAATCAAGGTCATGGAACTCACCTGGTACGGGCGGACCTGCATCCGTCTGCGCGGCAAGGACGCGGTGGTGCTGGCAGATCCGTTCACCGGGATCGTGGGACCGACCGGGCGGGGCGTGACCGCCGAGATCGTCACCTTCTCCCACCCCGACGATGCGCCCGCGAGCAGGGCCAAGGGAAGGATCTCGCGCGACGGCAAGACGATCCTGCCGACGAGCATCGAGGATGCGTTCGTCCTCGACGGACCCGGCGAATACGAGGTCCGTGACGTCCTCGTGACCGGCGTCCGCACCTACCGCGACGATGCCAAGGGTCGCGATCGGGGACGCCAGACGGCCTTCGTCGTGGACCTCGACGGACTCCACACGATCCATCTCGGCGACATCGGGCACCTGCTCACGGAGGAGAAGCTCGGCGACATCGGCTCGGTCGACGTCGCGTGCGTGCCGGTGGGCGGGGCCCTGACGGCCACGAGGGCCGCGGAGCTCATCGCCCAGCTCGACCCGCGGATCGTCGTCCCGATGCCCGTGTGCGAGAACGAGCGCGAGTGCGACGAGGCGCTCGGCAAGTTCTTCCACGAGATGGGCGCCGCGGCAGGTCCGCCGGTCGCTCGCCTGGCGATCACGCCATCGAGCCTCCCGACCGAGACGACGACCGTCATGCTCGAGGCTCGCGGCAAGACCTGAGAGGGCGAGCGGCGGCGGCCGGTCAGGGTCGATCGTGGACGACGTGGCCCCGCTTGACGACCACGCGGGCCAGGTCCGCGCCCGGCCAATAGGGGATCTGGGCGGCGGTCGGCACGGCCCACACGACGAGGTCGGCCTGCTTGCCGGTCTCGATCGAGCCGATCTCGTCGCCCAACGCGAGGGCATGAGCGGCGTTGATCGTCGCGGCCACGAGCGCCTCAGCCGGCGTCATGCCCAGGGACAGGCAGGCGATCGTCATGACCAGCGGCAGGCTCGCGGTGGGCGAGGTGCCCGGATTGAAGTCGGTGCCCAGCGCAACGGGCACGCCGGCCTCGATGAGCCGCCGGGCCGGCGCCACGTGCCGGCTCATGAGGAACCAGGTCGTCGCCGGCAGGAGCGTGGCCACGACCGGCCGCTCCGACGTCGCCGCCTCGCCGAGGGCCGCGATCCCGGCGTCGGATGGGGTGGCGAGATGGTCGGCCGACGCCGCACCAAGCTCGGCGGCCAGCTCCGCGCCCCCGGACGGGGCGAGCTCGTCCGCATGGAGCCGCGGGGCCATGCCGAAGACCGCAGCGGCCTCGAGGATCCGCCGACTCTGGTCGGCGGTGAAGACACCCTCCTCGCAGAAGACATCGCAGAAACGCGCCCGACCCTGGGCGGCCACGCCGGGGATCTGCTCCTCGAGCACGCTCCGGACGTAGGCCTCGGTGCCCTCCGGGCGCGCCCGGAACTCCGCCGGGACCGCATGGGCGCCGAGGAACGTCGGCACGATCTCGACGGGACCCTCGCGCCCGAGCTGGTAGGCGACCTCGAGGAGGCGCAGCTCCGTCGGCAGGTCCAGGCCGTACCCGGACTTGGCCTCGATCGTCGTCGTGCCGTGGCTGAGCATCTCGCCCAGCCAGCGGCGGCCGTGCGCGGCAAGGGTCGCGTCGTCCGCGGCCCGGGTTGCGGCGACCGTCGAGAGGATCCCGCCACCGGCGGCGAGGATCTCGAGGTAGCCTGCCCCGCGCTGGCGCAGCAGGAGCTCGTGCTCGCGAGTGCCGGCGAACAACAGGTGCGTGTGCGGGTCCACCAGGCCGGGCGTGACCGTCGCCCCGGCGGCGTCGAGGCGAGCGAAGCGGGCGAGGGGCAGGCCCTGCCCTTCGAGCACGGTTTCGACCGCCGCCCGGGCCCCGACCGCGGCGATGCGGCCGTCCCAGCAGGCGACGACCGGAGCGTCCGGGGAGCCGGGCCCGCCGGCCGACGCGGCATCGAGCACCGCCATCTCGCCCTGGGCCGCTCCGCGCCGGAGGCCGCCCGCCATCGTCACGATCTCGGAAGCGCCGATGACGAGCAGGCCGTTGGTCGCCGCCTCGCCCCGGCCGCCGGTGATGACGCGGAGGGTCACCGGGCCGACCGCATCACAGCGACTTCCCGGCGGTGGCCGCCAGGCGGAGCTCCAGGGCCTGCATCGGCGAGTGGTCGCGCAACCCGATCGAGGCAGCGGCGGCGGCGAGCCGCTCCTCGACCGGCGCGTCCGGGGGCGCCCCGGCGTGATCGGCCACATCCAGGAACGCCGCGAGCGGCATGAGCCCGATCAGCTCGGATTCGGCCACCGCGATGCCGTCGTGGGCAGCCTCGGCGCGGACGGTCTCCCAGACCTGCCAGAGCGGCGTGACGGAGAAGTCGAGCAGGTTCATCGAGACCTGGGCACGGCGGGCGACCCCGCGTTCGGGCTCGCGGACCTCGAATCCGTTGGCCTGGACCTTGGGCAGGCCGCCGCCCGATTCGCGGACCCGCCGGGCGATCCGCTTGGCGAGCTCGACATCGTCGCTGGCGAGGTTGATGTTCCAGGCGATGAGGAACGGCCGGGCGCCGACCGCGACGGCTCCCGCCCGGGGGTGCATCGCCGTGGGCCCGAAGTCCGGCCGTCGCCCGATCTGGTCGATCTCGGCCTTGAGCCCCTCGTACTGGCCGCGACGGATGTCGGAGAGCTTCATGCGGTCGGACCGCGTGGCGGCCGCGGCATAGAGGTAGACCGGCAGGGCGTAACGGGTCGCGATCCGCTGGCCGAAGGCGCGGGCCATCTCCACGCACTCGTCGAGGGTGGTGTCGCCCAGCGGGACGAACGGGATGACGTCCACCGCCCCGATCCGCGGGTGCTCGCCCGCGTGGACCTCCATGTCGATCTCGTCGATGGCCGTGGCCACGAGCCGGTCGAGGGCATCGGCGACGGCATCCGGCTCGCCGGCCAGCGTGAAGACGGTCCGGTTGTGGCTCGGATCGCTGGTCCGGTCGAGGAGGTGCACGCCCGACCCGGCCCCGATCGCGTCGGCCAGGCGCTCGACGACATCGAGCCGGCGACCCTCGCTCACGTTGGGCACGGATTCGACGAGGCGGGTCACCGCGGTATCGTGCCACGTCCGGCCTGCCGAGGGCCGAGGGTGTCCGTCCGCCAGGTTCGGGCCGCGCGATTTCGCCCGCTGCTTGGTCACTCTTGACTAACGCCTGTTAGACGATAGACTAACGGCCACCTCGCCCGCGCGGACCGTTTGACCGGAGGTGCCCGTGTCCCAGACCGTCGGAGCCTCGATCGCCGCGCCGCCCGGCCTCTCCCGGAACCGCGACTTCCTGAAGCTCTGGATCGGCCAGACGATCAGCGTCACCGGGTCCCAGGTGAGCCAGCTCGCGATCCCGCTGATCGCGGCCACGACCCTCGGGGTCAGCCCGTTCGAGTTCGGATTCCTCGGGATGGTGGAGTTCCTGCCGTTCATCTTCCTGAGCCTGCCGGCCGGTGTCTGGATCGACCGGCTCCGCCGGCGCCCGATCCTCATCGTCGGCGACATCGGGCGGGCGATCAGCGTCGCGACGATCCCGATCTCGTTCGCCCTCGGGACCCTGTCGATCTGGCAGCTGTACCTCGTCGGCTTCGTCAACGGCTGCCTCACCGTCTTCTTCGATGTCTCCTATCAGAGCTACCTGCCATCGCTCGTCGAGCGCGACCGGCTCATCGAGGGCAACTCCCGGCTCGAGACGACTCGTTCGGCGGCATCGATCGTGGGGCCCGGGCTGGCCGGCGCGTTCATCGGGCTCGTCGGCGCACCGTTCGCGGTCGCCCTGGACGCCGTGAGCTTCGTGGTGTCGGGCGCGTTCCTCATCGCGATCCGACGGTCCGAGCCGGCGCCCGAGCGTGCCGTGGCGGATGACGGCGCACACCCCTCGGTCCGCGCCGAGGCGGCCGAGGGTCTGAGGTACGTCCTGGGCCAGCCGTACCTGCGGGCGATCGCCGCCTGCGCGGGGGTGTCGAACCTCTTCAACAACCTCGCCCTGTCCATCTACCTGCTGTTCCTCGTCCGGGAGCTCGGCTTCAGCGCTGGGATGATCGGTCTCGTGTTCTCGATCGCCTCGGTCGGGTTCCTTATCGGCGCGCTCCTGGCGAGCCGCATCAGCGCTCGATTCGGGGTGGGTCCCACGATCATCGGCAGCGCGTTCCTGTTCGGGCCGCCACTTCTGGTCCTGCCGTTCGTCGGCGGACCGCTGGCCCTGCCGATCATCTCGGCCGCCGCATTCGTCGGGTTCGGCGCCGGCGCGGTGTTCAACATCAACCAGGTGTCGCTGCGCCAGGCGATCACGCCGGCCCGGCTGCAGGGCCGGATGAACGCCACGATGCGCTTCATCGTGTGGGGCACGATCCCCGTCGGGATGCTCGTCGGTGGGTTCCTCGGCGGGCTCATCGGGCTGCGGACGACAGTCCTCATCGGGGCGGTCGGCTCACTCGTGTCGTTCCTGCCGGTGTTCTTCTCGCCGATCAGGCAGCTCCGCACCATGCCCGAGCCGGTGACCGAGGGCTGAGTCGACGGCCCCGGGTCGCCTCAGTCGCGATCGACCATCGGGACCCGCACCCCGCGTTCGCGGGCCACATCGAGGGCGCGTTCGTAGCCGGCATCGGCGTGGCGGATGACGCCCATGCCGGGGTCGGTCGTCAGGACTCGCTCGAGCTTGCGGGCGGCGAGATCGGTGCCGTCGGCGACGACGACCATCCCGGCGTGCTGCGAGTAGCCGATCCCCGTCCCGCCGCCGTGGTGGATCGACACCCACGTGGCCCCGGCCGCGGTGTTGACGAGCGCGTTGAGGAGCGGCCAATCGGCGATCGCGTCGGAGCCGTCGCGCATCGCCTCCGTCTCGCGGTTCGGCGACGCGACCGAGCCCGCGTCGAGGTGGTCCCGCCCGATGACGATCGGCGCTGCGACCGCGCCGGTGCGTACGAGCTCGTTGAACGCGGCCCCGGCCCGTGCCCGCTCGCCGTAGCCCAGCCAGCAGATCCGCGCCGGCAGCCCCTGGAACGGCACCTTGGCCTGGGCCATCTCGATCCACCGCCTCAGGCCGGCGTCGTCCGGGAAAAGCTCCAGGATCGCCCGGTCGGTCGCCGCGATGTCGGCCGGGTCGCCGGACAGGGCGGCCCACCGGAATGGCCCTCGGCCTTCGCAGAACTGCGGCCGGATGAACGCCGGCACGAAGCCTGGGTACGCGAAGGCATCCTCGACCCCACCCTCCTTCGCCATCGCCCGAAGGTTGTTGCCGTAGTCGAAGACGATCGAACCGGCCGCCTGGAAGGCGAGCATCGCCCGGACGTGGTCGGCCATCGAACGGATCGACCGGCGGACGTAGACGTCGGGTTGGGTCCGGCGGAGCGCGCGGGCGTCCTCGAGCGAGATCTCGGCGGGGACGTAGCCGGCGAGCGCGTCGTGGGCGGAGGTCTGGTCGGTCACGACGTCGAAGCGCTCGCCCCGCCGAACGAGCGAGGGCTCCACCTCGGCGGCGTTGCCGACGAGCGCGATCGACAGGGCCTCGCCCGCGGTGGCGGCCGCGCGCGCCCAGGCCAGCGCCTCGTCCGCGGATGTGGTCAGCCGGTCGACGTACCCGATCTCGAGGCGACG
>DASVIK010000400.1:0-3204 GCA_036382135.1 Candidatus Limnocylindrales bacterium
CGGCCGTCGTGCTCTTGCCGTGCGTGCCGGCCACCGCGACCAGCGTCCGGCCCACGGCCGCGTCGGCGACGAGCTGCTGCCAGGATTCGACCGGGATCCCGGCCCGTCGAGCCGCGGTCAGCTCGGCATGGTCCGGATCGATGGCGGTGAGGGCCTTCGTGACGGCGAGCCGCTGCGGCGGCGGGGACGCCGTCACGTGGGCCGGGTCGTGGCCCACGGCGATCAGGATGCCCGCCTCCGCCAGGGCCGGGGTGTAGGGCGATCCGCCGCCCGCATCGCAGCCGCTGACCTCGGCCCCGGCCGCGGCGGCGAGGAGCGCGGCGCCGCTCGCCCCGGCTCCGCCCGCACCGACGACGTGGATCCGTTCTCCGGGCGGGATCGGTCGGGCCGCGCGAGGCGGTGCGAGGCCGGCCCCGATCTCCGCGGCGGTGCGGGTCATGAGCCCGCGGCTGCCGTCCCGGCTGGCGGCGCCTCAGGCGCCTCGGCCTCGGCCCGGGCGTTCGCGTTGTCCTGCGCCTGGGTCTCCGCCTGGGTCAGGAGCATCTCGAGAGCGACCCCCGCGCTGGACGCCTTGTTCGCGCTCCGGTCGCCGTTCCAGACGACGCGCCGCACCTCCGTGCCGGCGGGGCCGGCGACGGCGAGGTACGTCAGGCCGACCGGCTTGGCCGCCGTCCCGCCGTCGGGCCCGGCGATGCCGGTGATCGAGACCGCGAGGTCGGCGCCGAACCGGTCGCGCACGCCGTCGGCCATCGCCCGGGCGACCTGCGCGCTCACCGCACCGTGCGCGTCGAGGACGGCCTGGGGCACGGCGAGCTGGCCGACCTTGATCGCATCGGCATAGGCCACGACCCCGCCGAGGAGGTAACCCGACGAGCCGGACACCTGGGTGATGACGTGGGCGACGAGGCCGCCGGTGCACGACTCGGCGGTGGCCACCGTGAGTCCCGCGGCAAGGCATCGCGCCTGGAGCCGTTCTGCGAGCGCCACCAGCCCGGCCTCGGTGCCCGCCAGCGCCCGTCCGGTCTGGTCGTCCATGGCGCTACTTGTTGTTCGTCTGCTTGGGCGGCGCCGTCGCGGTGAAGAGCCAGGTCTCCGGGTTGGACGACGCCCCGAGCTTGCCGAGCGAGACCCCGTTGACGGTGAAATAGGTCGCGGCCGACGCCCCGGTCCGGACCTCGACCGACTGGTTCCCGGTGAACGTCAGCACCTTGCCGTCGTTGTAGACCTTGCCGGCCGCGCCGATGGACGGAGTGATCTGACCGTCCACCCACACCTTGAGCCAGGCCCGGCCGTGGATCGTGACGACGACGCTCACGCCGTGGTACGCGACGGTGATCGTCCGGGTCAGGGTCGTGGTCCGGCCCTCGGCGCTCGACGCGACGAGCGTGATGAGCCAGCGGCCGTTGGTCAGCTCGAACGGGGCGGTGAAACCCCCGTCCGCCGCCACCGCGAGGGTGGCCGGTTGGGGCGTAGTGGGCCTGGACCCGGGTGCCGGCGACTTGGCCGGCTTGCCCGGCGCCGGCGTCGGGACGACCCGGGTCCCGGCGGATCCGAGGTAGCTGGCGCTCACGACCACTTGCGTCGCGTTCGTCGCGGTCCCGGCGATCGGGATCGCGCCGTTCTGGAAGCTCGCACCGTCCGCGGGCGAGTCCACCTTGAGCGTCGGCGCCTGGACGGCCGAGATGGGCACGTTGACGATGTAGGCGAGCGTCTGCTCCGAGTTCTTGCCCGTATCCGGATCGGTCGCCGAGATCTTGAAATCGTTGCGTCCACGCCGCAGCGGGACGACCTGGCTCCAGATGCCGATGCTGTCCGCCGACGCCTGGACCTGGTGATTGGCCGAGTCGGTGATCGTGACCGTACCGTGCGGGATGGTCGTCCCGCGGAACGTGTACTCCGTGGCGGTCTCGGTCGTGTCGCTGACGGCGCTGGACGGGTCGGACACGGCGATGGATGGCGGCTTCGCGAACCGCAGGAGCTGGACGGCCAGGTACCCGACGAACAGGACCAGGACGAGCGTCATGAGGGCCGCGACGACGATCGCCGGCGAGAAGGTGAGGCCCTGGCGCGGCGCGGTGAGCGGTCGCGGCAGGACGATCGACGGGGACGTGTCGACCTTGCCCTCGCCTTTCTCGCGGCGCCACTGGAGCAGGATCTCGTCGGGGTCGAGCCCGAGGTACTGGGCGTAATTGCGCAGGAACCCCTTCGTGTAGACGGAGCCCGGCAGCTCGCGGTATTCGCCGCGCTCGAGAGCCCCGAGGTAGCGCGCCCGGATCTTCGTGTCGCGCTCGGCACGGTACAGGTCGACGCCCTTGCGCTCACGGGCGGCCAGGAGGCGCTCGCCAAGGGTGGCGGCCGGTTCGGCAATCGGTGGCGGCCGGTTGGTCGGGGAGCGGGACTCGCTCCGACGGCGGGCCTCGTCTCGGGTGGTCATGCGTTCGTGCTGTCCTCAGGGGTCCCGTGCCGCGCGCTCCGGCGTCCGGTACCGCGTTCAGGATACCCGACGTCGTCGACCGTCCCTCTCGCGGGGACCCTCAGGCTCCCGGATCGTCGATGTCGGCGTGGCTCATGAGCCAGTTGTCGCGTCCGTAGACGATCCGCGGCACGGCCGGGTTACGGGGATCGCCGGGCCCGATGATGCCGTACCGCTCGAGCTCGTCCATGAGCCGGCTGGCCCGGCTGAAGCCGACCTTGAGCTTGGTCTGGAGCATCGAGGTCGACGCCTTGTTGAGCGTCGTCACGAGCTCGGCCGCCACCGTGACCATGTCGTCGTCGGCCATCGCCGCGAGCCACCGGAACTCGCCGTGTCCGTTGCCCTCCTCATCGCTGAAGTCCATGAACGACTCGTCGTAGAAGGTCCGGCCCTTGGCGAGCGCGAGCCAGTGCGCCCCGACGGCGTTCACCTCGACGTCGCTCACGAACACGCCCTGCAGGCGGATCGGCCTCGGCAGGTCCACCGGCTGGTAGAGCATGTCGCCCCGGCCGATGAGGTCCTCGGCGCCCGGCTGATCGAGGACGGTCCGGCTGTCGATCATCGACGCCATGGCGAAGGCCATCCGCGACGGCACGTTGGCCTTGATCAGCCCGGTCACCACGTTGACGCTCGGCCGCTGGGTCGCCAGGACCAGGTGGATGCCCACGGCCCGGGCCTTCTGGGCGATCTTCACGATCGGATCCTCGACCTTGCGACCCTCGCGCATGATC
>DASVIK010000401.1:0-9758 GCA_036382135.1 Candidatus Limnocylindrales bacterium
AGCCGGCCGCCCTGACTGCCGAGGAGTACGCGATCGTCAAGCAACACGTGGCCCTCGGCGACCTCATCGTGCGTGACGTCCCGAACCTCAGCGTCGTGCGGGGCGGGGTCCGCCACCACCACGAGCGCTGGGACGGGCACGGCTACCTCGACGGCCTGGCCGGGGAGGAGATCCCGCTCGTCGCGCGGATCCTGGCCGTGGCCGACGCGTTCTCGGCGATGACGACGACCCGCCCCTACCGCAAGGCGCTGGACATCGAGGAGGCGATCCGCCGACTGGAGGACGCCGCCGATACCCAGCTCGACGCGAGGCTCGTGATCGCCTTCATCGAGGGGCTGCGGACCGCGTCGGACGCCCCGATGCCCGGATCCGACCGACCGACGCCGCTTCTCTGGACGCCGCGCGCCGACGTCGCCTGACCCCGTCGCGGACGGGCCCGAACTGCGCAATACACTCCACGAGTGCG
Source organism: Candidatus Limnocylindrales bacterium (assembly GCA_036382135.1). Taxonomy (GTDB): domain Bacteria; phylum Chloroflexota; class Limnocylindria; order Limnocylindrales; family CSP1-4; genus C-114. The sequence goes on from DASVIK010000401.1 coordinate 467, forward strand.
GTACGCGGGTGAACCGCCCGGATCGGTGCCGCCAGAAGCCCAGCGGACGGTCCCTCGTGCGTGGATCCCGCGCACCGGTAGCTCGACGGCTTCTTGGTGCGCTCATGGTGCACAGGACACCGGCCGCGGGCAGGCCTATGCCGATACTGTGCCCAGGACGAGCGCGACGCAGTCGGCGGGTTCGCCGTCTGCGATGTCGGGCGGGAATCGTCGGCACCCCGCCTACAATCGCGCCATGCCCGCTCGGCGCCCACCCGCCCGACCGCCCGGCGCCCGGCCCGAGGCGCTGTTCCGACCGCCGCCCGGGCGGCAGCCGCTGGCGGCCCGGATGCGCCCGGCGGACCTCGCGGAGTTCGTCGGGCAGGAGCATCTGGTCGGGGAGCGTGGGCCCCTGCGGCGCGGCCTCGAGCGCGGCCATCTCGCGTCGATCCTGCTGTGGGGTCCGCCGGGCACCGGCAAGACGAGCCTCGCCCGGCTCCTGGCAGCGGCCGTCGGGGCGCGCTTCGAGACGCTCTCCGCGGTCATGAGCGGTGTCGCCGACGTCCGCTCGGTCATCGCCGGCGCGCAGGAGGAATCGGCGCTGCACGGGGCGCGGACCGTGCTCTTCCTCGACGAGATCCATCGCTTCAACAAGGCCCAGCAGGACGCCCTCCTGCCGCACGTCGAGGACGGCACGATCACGCTCATCGGGGCGACGACGGAGAACCCCTACTTCGAGGTCAACGCGGCGCTCCTCTCGCGGCTCCGGGTGTGGCGCCTCGAGCCGCTCTCCAACGACCAGGTCGGGACCGTCGTCCGACGGGCCCTCATCGACGTGGAACGCGGCCTCGCCGGCGACCTCGGGCCGAGCGGCGGCGTGCATCTCGCCGACCCGGCCTTCGACCACCTCGTCGACCTCGCCGGCGGCGACGCGCGGACCGCCCTCAACGTCCTGGAGGGTGCCGTGGCCCTGGCCGAGGACGAGGGGACCCGGGACGCCGACGGTCGGGTGGAGCCCACGCTCGACGACGTGGAATCGGCCGCCCAGCAGCGCATCCTCGCGTATGACCGGGCCGGCGACGGCCACTACGACACGGTGTCGGCGTTCATCAAGAGCCTCCGCGGCAACGATCCGGACGCGGCGCTCTACTGGCTCGCGTCGATGATCGCGGCCGGCGAGGACCCCCGGTTCATCGCCCGGCGGCTCATCATCAGCGCGAGCGAGGACGTGGGGAACGCGGACCCGCGGGCGTTGTCCGTGGCCGTGGCGGCAGCCCAGGCGCTCGACTGGGTGGGCCTGCCGGAGGCGCAGTACGCCCTGGCCCAGGCCACCTCGTACATCGCGACCGCCCCCAAGAGCAACCGGTCCGGACTGGCCTACTGGGCGGCCGTCGCTGACGTCTCAGCCAAGGGCTCCCTGCCGGTCCCCAACCACCTGCGCAGCGCCACCCATGCCGAGCGCAAGGTCCACGGCCTCGGCGTCGGGTACCGCTACCCGCACGACTACGAGGGCGCGGACGTCGACCAGCGCTACCTCCCCGAGGAGCTCGGCGAGCGGCGCTACTACCGCCCCACCGACCAGGGCTACGAGACGACGATCGGCGCCCGGATGGAGGGTAGGCTCGAGGCCCGCGAGGCCGCCCGCGCGACCGGGGGCCCGAAACGCTCGCGTCTGCCGACGCCCGACGTGGACCCGATGCGCGTCGCCGGCGGCGTCATGCGCACCCGCGAGGGGAACCGCGCGCGGATCAAGGAGACCGAGGAGCGCGACGCGAGCGACTAGCCGGACGGCCGGACGGCCGGACGGCCGGACGCGAGGGTCAGTAGGTCCGGGTCTCGACCGTGTCCACGATGCGCGCCCGCGGCGTGCCGCCCAGCGCCGGAGCGGCCTGCGGCGACCGCCACAGCTCTTCGAGCGCCAGCTTGAACGCCTCGGCCCGGTCCTGGCTGTCGAACTCCAGGTCCATGGCGATGTACCTGGGATCGTCGATCGGCCGGTAGATCCGGTACCGCTTCACGCCGGACGCCTCCCGCCGGACCGGATCGCGGTCGAAGGCCGCCTTCCACGTGTCGAAGTCGCGGATGGGGTGCTCGATCTGGACGATGGGCATGGCCGGGCTCCTTCGGGGTTCGCGCAGGTAAGTACAGTCACACAGTATCAATGCTGTGATACTGTACTCACATGCCGCGACCTGTCAAGCCCTCCCCTGCCCTCGCCCAGGCGTTCCCGCGTCGTCGCGAACGGGCCCTCGCGACGCGGGGGCGCGTGCTTGACGCCGCCCGAACGCTGTTCACCGAGCGCGGGTACGTCGCGACGACGATCGACGCCATCGCCGGGCTGGCGGACGTCTCGCCCGAGACCATCTATGCGACCTTCGGCAACAAGCGCTCGGTCCTGGCCGAGGTCGTCGACGTCACGATCGCGGGCGGCGAGAAGGCGCTGCCCATCCTCGAGCAGGCCTGGGTCCACGAGATGCGTGCCGAACCGGACCCGCGGCGCCGGCTCCGGATCCTGGCTCGCAACGGGCGTGCGATCCTCGAGCGACGGGCGCCCATCGACGAGGTCGTCCGTGGCGCCGCGGCCGCCGATCCCGAGGTCGCCGCCCTCTGGGCGCGCGGCAAGACGCAGCGGTTCGCCGGTCAGCGGGAGCTCCTGCGGATCGTGCTCGGTGGGGGGCGGCTGCGCGAAGGCCTCGACCTGCGGACCGCGGCCGACGTCCTCTACGCCATCGGCAGTCCGGAGACCTATCGCCACCTCGTCGGGGACCGGGGCTGGAGCGGTGTCAGCTTCGAGCGCTGGTACGCCGCGACGCTCGAGGACCTGCTCCTCGGCCCGGCCCCGGGTTCACCGGCCGGGAAGGGCGCTCACGTGCCGGCGGCGGATGGCCGGTCCCCGGCGAAGACGTAGATGAGGATAAGCGGCACGAGGATCAAGCCGAGGGTCACGACCACGAGGATCGCCAGCTCCACGTAGGCCGCGAGCCGCAGGAGCGGGGAGCCGGCCTCCAGGCCGTCGGCCGTCCACCAGAGGACGGCCGCCGGGAGCAGCCCCGCGAAGACGAATGCGAACAAGTAGGCCCCTGCCGAGGTATCCGGGCCGCCGCCCTTCGTCAGCGCCAGGACGACTCCCAGCCCGAAGAAGCCCACCCAGACCAGCGCCACGACACGGTTCGCGATCGCGACCGTCCGCCAGAACCGTTGACCGCCGTCCGCCCGATACGTGGACGGATTGATCTGGGCGTAGCTCCGCAGGTCCGGCGCGACCGGAGCGCCGAGCGCGCGCGTAGCCGCATAGCGCGGGGTGGCCGGACCCGGACGCGGCGCCGAGAGGGTGGACGGGCCAGCCGACCCCGGCCGCGACACTCCTGCCTGGGGACCGCGGATCATCGGCCCGAGCGCGGCGCCCGGCGCGCCCAGGTCGCGGCCACAGCCGGTACAGAACCGGTCGTACTTGCCGCGGACCGTGCCGCAGGTCGGGCAGGCGTTCGCTACAGGATCCATCGCGTCGAGTGTAGTCCGCCTCCGCGCGTCACTTCGGGTAGCATCCAAGCTGCCGTCCCGAACGCCCGCGCTCGCCCGAGCCGACCCGACGACAGGAGGCCCGCCCCGTGAACCGCTTCGAGACCAACCTCCGGATCCCCGGCCCCACGAGCCTGCCGTCGGCCGTCCGCGAGGCCGGCGCCCGCCAGATGATCAACCACCGCGGGCCGGAGTTCGCGGGGATGCTCGAGCGGGTGACCTCGGGGCTCAAGACGTTCTTCGGGACCACGAACGACATCGTCCTCCTCACGTGCGCGGGCTCCGGCGGGCTCGAAGCGGCCATCGTCAACACCCTCTCGCCCGGCGACCGGGTCCTGGCCGTCTCGATCGGCGCGTTCGGCGACCGCTTCGCGAAGATCGCCACGGTCTACGGCGCCGACGTCACGAAGCTCGACGTCGAGTGGGGCCAGGCGGCCGATCCGGCCGTGGTCACCGAGGCGCTGGCGGCGGGCGGGCCGTGGAAGGCCGTGCTCCTCACCCACAACGAGACCTCGACCGGCGTCATGAACCCGATCCCCGAGCTGGCCGCCGCCGTCCGGGCGAGCGCCCCGGACGCGCTCATCCTCGTCGACGGCGTCTCCGGTCTCGGGGCGGTGCCCTTCGAGCAGGACGCCTGGGGCCTTGATGTCGTCGTGTCGGGCTCGCAGAAGAGCTGGATGGCGGCGCCGGGGATGGCGTTCCTGAGCGTCTCGGAGCGCGGCTGGGCGGCCGCCGAGACCGCGAAGATGCCCCGGTTCTACCTCGACGCGCGGTCGTATCGAACGAGCGCGGCCAACGGCCAGACGCCGTTCACGCCGGCCATCGCCGTCCTCTTCCAGCTCGACGTCGCCATGGGCCTCATGAACGCCGAGGGTCCGGCGGCGATCTTCGCCCGACATGCGGCCTGTGCCGCGGCGACGCGTGCCGGCCTCGACGCCCTCGGCTTCCGCCGGTTCGCCGACCCGGCCCACGCGTCGGAGACCGTCACGTGCGCGTGGCTGCCCGAGGGCCTCGACTGGAAGGCGTTCAACGGCGCCCTCAAGGCACGCAAGCTCGTCGTGGCCGGCGGCCAGGGCAAGCTCACCGGCCAGGTGTTCCGGATCGGACACCTGGGCACCGTGACCCTCGACGAGATCCTCGGCTGCATCGGCGTCATCGAGGAAGGCCTGCTGGCGATCGGCCGCTCGGTCGTGCCGGGCACCGGTGTCGCGGCGGCCCAGCGGGCGGGCATCGAGGCACTCGGGCTGGCGAGCGGCATCGAAGTCGGCGCGTGAAGGTCATCGTCGTCGAGCCCCTCGCGGCCGAGGGGCTCGAGCTTCTGCGCGCCCACCACGAAGTCGACGTGCGGATCGGGCTCTCGCGCGACGAGCTGTGCGCCGCGATCGGCGACTACGACGCGCTCGTCGTTCGGAGCCAGGTCCAGGCGGACGCCGCGCTCATCGCGGCCGGGCCCCGACTCCTCGTCATCGGACGGGCCGGGGTCGGCGTGGACAACGTCGACCTCGAGGCCGCGACGCGGGCCGGGATCGTCGTCGTCAACGCCCCGACCGGGAACACCATCGCGGCGGCCGAGCACACCCTCGCCCTCCTGTACGGGCTCGCCCGGCGGGTGGCGGCCGGCGACGCGGCGATGCGGGCCGGCGACTGGAAGGCGGCCCGGGGTCGGCTTACCGGCGTCGAGCTCCGTGGCCGGACGCTCGGCATCGTGGGGCTCGGCAAGATCGGCCAGGCCATCGCGGATCGGGCCCGGGCGATGGAGATGACGATCCTCGGCCAGGACCCGTTCGTCACGGCCGAACAGGCCGCCCTCCACGGCATCGAGCTCGTCGAGCTCGACGAGCTCCTGCGCCGGTGCGACGTCCTGACCGTTCACGTTCCCCTCACCCGGTCCACGCGCGGGCTCATCGGCACGCGCGAGCTCGGGCTCATGAAGTCCACCGCCCTGCTGCTCAACGTGGCGCGTGGCGGGATCATCGACGAGGCGGCGCTCGCCGAGGCGCTCGCGGCCGGCACCGTCGCCGGGGCCGCGATCGACGTCTACGAGCACGAGCCGCCGTTCGAGCCGAACCCGCGCTCCCCGCTGCTCGACGCGCCCAACACCCTGCTCACCCCGCATCTCGGCGCGTCCACGGCCGAGGCGCAGGTCCGGGTCGCCGAGGAGGTCGCCGCGCAGATCGTCGACGTGCTCGACGGTCGCCCCGCGCGCTACGCCGTCAACGCCCCCCTGCTCACGCCCGAGACGGCCCAGGCGATCGCGCCGTATCTGCCCCTCGCCGAAACGCTCGGCCGGTTCTTCGCGCAGTTCTCGCGCCAGGGGGTCAAGACCCTCACCCTCGACGTGGCCGGTGAGCTCGCCGGGTACGACGCCTCGCCACTCACCGCGGCCGTGCTGCGGGGTCTGCTCGAGACGGTCACGACCGAGCGGGTCAACCTCGTCAACGCCGGCGCCCTTGCGAAGGCACGCGGGATCGCGATCGTCGAGCGCAAGACGGCCGAGGCCGGCGCGTTCGCCTCGCAGCTCACCCTCTCGGGCGAGGCGCGCGGCACGACGACGACCGTGGGCGGGACGGTGGCCGGCGGCGAGCCGCGCTTCACCCGCCTCAACGACTACCGCCTCGACATGGCCCCCACCCAGTTCATGCTCGTCACGCACCACACGGACCGGCCGGGGACCGTCGGGCGGATCGGCCTGATCCTGGGTGGCGCCGACGTGAACATCAGCGCGATGCACCTCGCGCGGTCCGGGCCCCGCCAGGACGCCCTGATGATCCTGGCCCTGGACGACGAGGTGCCGGCACCCATCGTCGAGGCGATCCGGTCGAGCGACGGGGTCGTCGAGCTCTGGTCGATCCGGCTCGGCGCCGAGCGCTGAACGACCGCGCCGGCCTGACGCTCCCCGCCGACCTCTCGGCGGTCGTGGTCCTCGCGCGGCATGGCGAATCGACATTCGTCGCCGAGGGACGCTTCCAGGGTGCCGCCGACGCGCCGCTGTCGCCGCTGGGCGAGCGCCAGGCGGCCCTCCTGGCCGAGCGGCTCGCCGCGCCGGAGCGGATCCCGGCCCTGCCGATCCCACCGTCCGCGCCGCTCGAGATCGTCCATTCGCCGCTCGGCCGGACCACGGCCACGGCGTCGGCCGTCCGGGCAGCGATCGAGGCGCGCGGCAGAGGCGTCCCATCGATGCGGTCCGAGCCCGGCTTCACCGAGATCGGCCAGGGCCGCTGGGAGGGTCGCCACCGGTCGGAGATCGAGGCGGCCGACGGTGACCTCCTGCGGGCCTGGCGCACCACGCCGTTGACCGCGAACGCCCCGGGCGGCGAGCGGGTGATCGATGCCGCCGGTCGCTCCCGAGGTGCGCTCGAGATGGTCGTCGCCCGGCTGGCGGAGGCCGGACGCACGCGGGCCTCGGTCGCCCCTCCGTCGACCGTCGCGGGCTACCCGGGACCAGCCGTCGCTGACGTCCCCTGGACGCTTCTCGTCGGCCACGACGGGATCTTCAAGACGGCGCTGCTCCTGCTCCTCGACCTCCCGCTCGATCGGTTCTGGACGTTCCCGTTCGCCCTGTGCGGCATCACGGTGGTCGAGTTCCGCGACGGCCGGGGCATCCTTCGCGCCCACAACCTCGTCGAGCATCTCGCGCCGCTGGCGACTGTCGCACCGCCTCCGGTCGTGCCGGCAAACGGAGCCCTGTAGCGCCCTGACGGGCTCGATCCGATCGACTCGTCGAGGCGCGACGGCACCCGCCCCTGCGTGTGCCGTTACGCACCGCTTCTCGTCCCGGATGGGTGGTTTCCGAGCCGGCGGTCAGTACACTCGGGCCATCCGCACTCATCCATTCGTACTGGTTACGGGGGTACTTTCGTGGCAAGGAGATCCGGACGCGGCCAGGGCCTCGTCGAATACGCACTCATGCTGGGGTTGATCGCAGCCGTCGCGATCGGCGGGCTCCTCTTTCTCGGCGGGCACGTTCAGACGAGCCTGAGCAACACCGGTTCGAAGATCGGGGCTCCCGCCGCGGTCAACAATGGCGGCGGCAACGGCAGTGACGACGGCCACGGCGGCCACGGCGGGGGTCACGGCAGCGATCACTAGGACAGCCCGGCGGGGGATCCCGCCGGATATCGATGCGAGGCGACGAGTCCTACCCGGCTCGTCGCCTCTTTGATGTGAGGGCCCTGGTCCCGAACACGTTCGGACGATCGCGGCATGCGGCGCCTCGACAACCGTTGCCGGGTTCGCGGAGGGCTCGCGTCCGGTCCTGACCCGGTTCCAGCTGGCACCGGGATTCGCCCGCCGCGATTGTCAGGGCACGAGTTCGAGTAGTACTTTCGGCCCCCGCTAAGGACAGGACGAATGTACTCACAAGTTCAGGAGGGCGCCGTCGGCGCTGGCGATGACGGCGAAGCCGCTGTGCCGATCGCCGATGACGCCGCCCCAGCGGCCGACCGCCGGCCCACCTCGCTCGACATGCTAAGGGCTGAGATCGCTCGCGCGATGCAGGTCGCCGCGGATCGCGAGCGAGAGCGGATCGACGCCGGCGTTGGCAGCGAGGAGACGGCCCAGGTCGAGAAGATCTTCGGCCGGGCCGCCGCCGAGGCCGCCGAGCTGAGCAAGCACGCCGACGAAGACGTGAGTCTCGTCAACGCGTGGTACAAGGACCAGGTCAAGCGGATCCGCGCGGAAGCCGATCAGCAGATCGACGACCGCCGCACCCGACTCGAGCAGTCCCTCGCGCACCACGGCTCGCTCATCGATACGGAGGTCGAGTCGGTGCACGTCGCCGTGCAGGGCTACCGAGCCTCGCTCGGCGCGTTCTTCGGCCGACTGGCCGAGGAGCGGGATCCCAGCGCGATCGCGCGCCTGGCCGGCGATCTGCCGGACCCGCCGGATCTCGACGAGGTCCGTGGGGAAGCCCGTTCCGGCGCCATGCGGGCGCTCGAGCAGGCGATGGTGGCAGAGTCAGCCGACCCGATCATCGAGGTTTCCCCGAACGGCAACGGCCGGACCGGACCGGACAGGGAGCCGGTGGCGGTCATGGATCCGGCCACCGACAAGCAACGCGACGATGTGCTGGATGGCACGGCCGTCCTCGCGGCGGCTCCGGTCCCATCGGACCCGGACGCTGGTCAGCCGTCGTCGACCGAGGCGCAGCCAGACGTCGACGCGACAGCTTCGCCGTCGGAAGACCGGGAGCCCCAGGGGAACGTCGCGGTCCGCCTGGTTCGCGCCCTGACGAACCGCACGACGTCGGCGGGGTCCTCCGAGGACCAGTGATCGGCCGCGGTACGATCCCGCGGTGGATGACCATGGCTACTTCGGCGAGCACGTCGCGGCGACTTAGCGACAGGCTTGTCTCGGTCTGGGAGAAGCCGGCCACCTAGGCCGCGTGGCTCCGCGCGCGGTCCACCCGCCGAGTGAGACATCATGTCGGCATGCGCCCCGACGTCTGGATCCCGGAAGGAACGCCGGCCGTCGAGCGTGACCGGCTCACCACGATCGCCGACGTCCACCTCTTCCCGCCCGCCGGCCCGATCCCCGCGGTCGCCGGCCGGGGCGACATCCTCGTGGCCGCCGACGACACCCGTCGAGCCCTCGACTATGCCGCGCATATCGAAGGCCTCAGCGTGATCCAGGCGTTCTCGGCCGGGGTCGACAGCATCGTCGAGCACGTCCCGCCCGGGGTCACCCTGTGCGACGCCGCCGGCGTGCACGACGTCGCCGTCGCCGAATGGGTCGTCCTGGCCATCCTCGCATCCCAGCGTCGTCTCGCCGAGCACCTCGAAGCCCAGCGGGCCGG
>DASVIK010000402.1:0-6853 GCA_036382135.1 Candidatus Limnocylindrales bacterium
CGCGCCGGGCGCGTCTACCGGTCGACCGGCTCCAGCCGGCGCCACCGCCAGGTCATCTCGGCGACGAGCGGGTGGTCCGGCATCACGATGACCGGGGCGGTGTTGAGGGAGTCCGGTGCGGCCGTCTCGGGCTCGACGCAGATCGCGTGGGCGGGCTCGTCATAGACGACCCAGGCCGGCGCCTCGGACTCGACGGTGAGCTCGAGGAAGCCCGGCCAGCGCAGGACCGGCGGGCGCCGGACATCCGCGAAGCAGTCGTCCCACGGCCGCGGCTTCGGGGCGACGAGTCGGCCGCTCGGGATGCCCTCGGCGTCGCGCTCGTACATCGCCCCGGCCTCGAAGTCGAGCTCGAGCTCACCGGCGGGCGGCGCGTCGGCCTCCGCCGCGGGCGGCCGGCGCATGAACCAGGGGTGCCAGCCGAGCGACGCGGGCATGGGCTCGTCGGCGTGGAGCTCGAGGCGGAAGCCGAGGATCCCCGGCCGCAGGTCGAAGTGGTGGACGACCCGACCGGCGAACGGCCAGGGTGCGCGGAGGTCCACCTCGATCGTGCGATCGTCGACCTGGCGCCAGGGCCGGTCGTAGACGAAGCCGTGCATCGCGTGGGGCGACATGTTGAGCGGGAGCTGCCAGGTCCGCCCGGCATGGTCGAACCGGCCGTCCCGCAGGCGCCCGGCGAACGGAGCCATCGTGTAGCAGCCCCAGTTGAAGGCGTCCGGGTCGCTGGTCACCAGGAGCTCGCGGCCGCCCACCAGGAACGAGGCGAGCCGGCCGCCGACGGCGAGGTCGATCTCCGTCCGGGCGTCCGCGGTCTCGAGGCACAGCATCACTCGGGATGCTACCGGCCCGGCCAACGTCGCGCTCGGGTGGATCGCCATCCGGGTCGGCGACGGTGAAGGAACCTCAGTCGAAGCGCTACCTCCGCCGGTCTCGCGGTTCAGGCTGTTCTAAGGCACGATGACGACACTGGGGTGAGCCGGTCGAGCTGATCGCATCACCGGGATGCGTCCTCATGGTCGGATCGACCGGCGACCACCCGGAGCACTGGATGGACCGATGACCGCACGCCCCTGGCGGATGGCCCGCCGCGCGCCGTTGCCGCGCCACTGGAATGTCAGAGCCAGCGACGTCTATGCGCTCGTGGGCGCCAACGCGCTGATCATCGCGGCGATGTGGCTCCGCCACGGCGGCACGGACCAGTTCTCCACGATATCGGGCACGATCTCCGCGATCGGCCAGCTCACGGCGCTCCTGGGCACGTACGGCGCTCTCCTCCAGCTCGTCCTCATGTCCCGAAGCCCGTGGCTCGAACAGGTCTTCGGCCTGGACCGGCTCGCCTTCGCCCACCGCTGGCTCGGCTTCGCCACCGTCTGGCTCCTCCTCGGCCATGCCGTCGGCACGACCGTCGGGTACGCCATGGGCGACGGCAGCTCGGTCCTCGCCGAGGCCTGGACGTTCCTCACGACCTACCAGTACGTGCTCATGGCGACGGTCGGGATGGGCCTGTTCGTGGTGATCGCCGTCAGCTCGGTGCGCTACGCTCGGCACCGGATCTCCTACGAGACCTGGCATGGGATCCACCTGTACGCCTATCTCGCGATCGCCCTGGCCTTCATGCACGCGCTCGTCGTGGGGACCGACTTCAAGGACGACCCGATCGCCCGGATCTACTGGATCGGCCTGTACGTCGTGGCCGCCGGGCTCATCCTCGCCTTCCGGTTCGGGGCGCCCATCCGCCTCAACCTGCGCCATCGGATGCGGGTCGTGAACGTGGTCCAGGAGGCACCGGACACGGTGTCCGTCTATATCGCGGGCCGCGACCTCGATCGCCTCCCGGTCCGCGCCGGCCAGTACTTCCAGTGGCGCTTCCTCACGCCGGACGGCTGGTGGCGGGCCCACCCGTACTCGCTGTCCGCGGCGCCGAACGGGGAGTGGCTGCGCATCACGATCAAGGACCTCGGCGACGACTCGTTCGCGGCGCGCCGCCTGGCGATCGGCACGCGCATCTTCGCCGAGGGTCCGTACGGAGCGTTCACGGGCGGCAGCCGCAAGCAACCGCGCGTGCTGCTCGTCGGCGGCGGCATCGGCGTGACGCCGCTCCGGGCCCTTCTCGAGGAACTACCGGGCGAAGCGGGCGACATCGCGCTGCTCTACCGCGCCCGGCGCTGGAGCGACGTCGTGTTCCGCGAGGAGCTCGACACCCTCGCCGGGCTGCGCGGAACGACGGTCCGCTACCTGGTCGGCCGGGCCGGCCACGAAGTGCCGGCGGATCCGCTGAGCGCCGCCTGGCTGCGCCGCTACGTGCCCGACGTCGCCGAGCGCGACGTGTACGTCTGCGGACCCGTCTCGATGATGGCCGCGGTCGCGGCGAGCCTCCGGACCCTGGGCGTCCCGGCGTCCCAGGTCCACCAGGAATCCTTCACCTACTGACCCGGTGCCCACGATGCCTCGCTTCCCGACGCGCGCCCTCGCCGCCATCTTCTCGACGGCGGTCGGGCTCGCGTTCGTGTTCAGCTTCAAGACGCCGGATGCCCCACCCGTCGTCCGGTCGAACCCCGGGACCAACCCCAACCCGGCGACCACCGCCCGGCCGAGGCCCACCGGCCAGATCACGGGCAACACGGGCGGCACGGGCGGCTCGCGCACTCCGGCGACGGGCGCCCTGCGCGACGGCACCGTCACCGGCCAGCTCGAGGACATGCGCTTCGGCCCGGTGCAGGTCCAGGTCACGATCGCCAGCGGCCAGATCACGGACGTGACGGCCCTGCAGCTGCCGAGTGGTGGCCGGTCGGGCAGGATCTCATCGTTCGCCGAACCTGCGCTCCGGAGCGAGGTCCTCAGCGCCCAGAGCGCGAACATCGACATCGTGTCGGGAGCGACCTACACGAGCGAGGCGTACGTCCAGTCGCTCCAGTCCGCCCTCGACCAGCTGCGTGGCTGAGCTCCGCTCCATCTCGCCGCCGGCTGGAGCGTCGTCCGCGGCGGCCGGTCCGCTCGGACCGCACGGCGTCGCCGAGATCATGGGCACGATCATCAGCGTCGACGTTCGCGACCCGGCGGTTCGCGCATCCGTCGTGGAGGAGGTGTTCGACTCGCTCCGCGAGGTCGACCGAAGGTTCAGCCCGTTCAAGCCGGACAGCGAGGTCAGCCGCCTGCTGCGCGGAGAGCTGGACGAGGAGGCGGCGAGTCCGGACCTTCGGGCGGTGCTCGACCTGTGCGAGGTGATGCGCCGCACGAGCGCCGGCTACTTCGACGCCCGACGTCACCGGGCGGACGGTCGTCCCGACCCGACCGGGATCGTGAAGGGCTGGTCGATCGAGCGGGCCGCCAGGCTCCTCGAGGCGGCCGGGGCCCGGGACTACGCGATCAACGCCGGCGGGGACGTCGTCGCCCGGGGCAGCCCCGAGCGGGGTCGCCCGTGGCGAGTCGGCATCCGGCATCCCCTGATCGTCGACCGGGTGGCCGCCGTGCTGGCCATCCACGACGGCGCGGTCGCGACGTCCGGTGCGTACGAGCGCGGCGAGCACATCGTCGACCCGCACACGGGTCGGGCGCCCCAGGGGCTGCTCAGCCTCAGCGTGTACGGCCCGGACCTCACGATCGTCGACGCGTACGCGACCGCCGCGTTCGCCATGGGCCTCGACGGCGCCGCCTGGGTCGCCCGGCAACCGGGCTACGGCGCCCTCGCCGTCACCCGCGACGAGCGGATCGTCTGGACGCCACTCATGGACACGTTGCTCGTCGACCCGGCCGGCGCCTGACGCTCGGCCGGCGTCGGTCAGCAGCCGGCGTCGTCGGGGAGCATGGGCAGCAGCGTCAGCGTGTAGGTGGTCCCGCCCGACGTCCAGCCCGTGATCTGCGTCGCCCGGGCCAGCAACGGGCGAAGCACATCGAGGTCGGCCCCCCGGACGACGCCACAGCGGAAGCTCGCCGCCGCGCCGGTCCCGGGCGCGCCGAACGTCGCGAGCGGAGTCGAGAGGGGCCAGAGCAGGGGTGGGCGCGCCACGGCCGGATCGCCCGCCGGTGGGGCGCCCGCTGCCGCGAGGATCCGGAGCGAGCCCCAGGCGAACGAGGCCTCCGGACCGATGCCCTCCGGGCCGAGGGTCCCGCGGAGGTCGCCGAGTCTGTCGGTGAACGCGCGCAACCTGGCCCGGGCGGCGGCCACGGCCGGTCCGCCCTCCATGCCCTGGGCCGCCTCCCTGAGCGCGTAGGCGCTGATGACGTGTCGCGAACCGGCCGCGACAACGGTGAACCGGGCGGTCGTGGCGTCGGCGATGCCCGTCGCGTCGAACTGGGCGTCAGGACCCAGGAGCCCCGCCGTCGCGGCCGCCGCGAGCAGTCGCTGGAGGCCGGCCTCGGTCAGCTTCGTGGCCACGAGGTTCGGCAGGGCGGGGCCCGGGAAGATCGCCGGGACCGGGCCGAGGGTGATGACCGTGCCGTCGCCGTACACCGAGACGATCGGGTAGCGCGTGAGCTGGGCCTCCGGCGCCACGAACCCGCCGATCTCCTCGTAACGCAGGACCAGGTCGCCGGCCCCGGTCGGGTGGAGGATCGTCGTCCCGCCCGGAACGCTCGACGGCGATGCGCCACCGGCGGCACAGGCGGCCATCATGCCGGCCAGGAGGCCGCTGGCGACGAGCGCCGAGACGCGCTGCAGGACGAGGCGGTGGGCGGACGGAGGCACGCAGGCGGATCCTCGTGGTCGGTGCGCGGGTAGGCCCGCAAGAGACGCTCCGGCCGGGGGCGCGGTTCCGCGTCGGAGGGCAGCGCAACGCCGGGGTTGGCGGGCTACGGTCCCTGGATGTCCCGGGTCAGTGCCCGGCGACGTGCGTGATGACCTGGGCGAGGCGGCCCGGTGTGAGGGTGCGCTGGGCCGGCAGGGACGTGACCCAGTCGGGCGCCTGCTGGCTGGTGATGACGGCGCAGTTCGGGGTCCGGGCCAGGTCGGCCTCGGTCGTGATGAGAGCCCCGTAGACCTTGACCAGGAAGTCCCGCTCGTCCTCGGCCAGCCAGCGCCGGACGCGATCGACGTCCCGGCTGACCCGCTCCAGGGGGTTCTCCAGCGGGCTCCATCGCCCGTCGTCGAGATGGATCTCCCAGCGTCCGTCGTGGTGGCGCGTGAAGCGCGACGGCGGGGCCACCTCGAGGACGGCGATGCCGTGGGGGCCGATGACGAGCTCCGGCACGGATCGGCCATCCGGCAGCTCGACGTCCGTGGCGACCATGTAGTCGTTGCCGAGATGGCGGCGATGCTTGTCGAGGAGCGATCGGCGCGGCCGGAGTCCGGCCAGGGCCTTGGTCGTCGCGTCCAGGCGGAGGAGCCCGACGACGACGCAGGCCGCGGGCAGGACGAGGGCGACGATCCACGCCGCGACGCCCACGGCCGTCTGGCCGGCCGTCGCGCGAAGCGGTGCCTGGAAGGTGCCGAGCACCGGCGTACCGAAGACGAGCCAGCCGAGGGCGAACCCGGACACGAGAAGGCTGGCGCCGACGAGGCCGCTGCCGAGGACCGAAACGAACGCGACAGGCCGGATCCGGCGGCCGCGGCGGGACGTGATGACCTGCATCCGTCAAGCCTCGGGCATGTGGGTTCGCGTCGCCATGGCCACTTCGGGGTATGGACCATCAGCCGATGGAACTGGCGCGTCTACGCAACTCCCCGGACCGCCGGGAGGCCATGGTCAGCCACCCGTACCATAGCCCGCCCTCGATCCGCGAGGCATCCTCGCCTTGTGTCCGGGGAGCCCGCCCCGGTCCGGAGGATTCATCCTTGTCATCCATCCATCCGTCGGGGCCTGGTCCCCGCGTGTCTGCCGCGATCGCGGTCGCCATCCTGCTCCTCGCGGCGCTCACCGGGTCGGTCGCCGCATCGGAGCCGAATGGCGCGCTGCGCGATCCCTACGTCGGCCCGCGCGACGGCACGCCCGCGACCGTCGTCCGCTTCTCCGTGACGTTCCAGGGCCATGGCGGGCGTTCGAACGCGCACGTGAACGTCCTCATCGACGGGGTCGCCCGCGGGATGTCACCCAGCCCGGGCCTGCCCATGGCGTTCGGCGTCCGGTATCGGTTCTCCACATCCCTGCCGATCGGAACACACCGGGTCGCGTTCAGCGGCACCGACGGAACGGCGAAGGTGAGCCTGTCGGCCGGGCTCGTCAAGATCCGCGGCGGGTCCGGCGGCGACCCGACCCCGGGACCCGGCGGCACGCCCGGCCCGGGCACCGGGACCGGCGGCGACACGAAGCCCGGCGGCCAGCCCGGCAGGACGAGTGCTCCGCCCACGCCGGCGCCACCCGCGCCGAAGGCCACGCCCGCCCCGCCACCGGCAGCCACCCACGCTCCGGCGGCGGCCGGGGGAACACATGATGGAGCCGGGTCCTCGCCCGGCTCGTCCACCGGCGGCGCCCAGGCGACTCCGCAAGACGCGTCTGGCGCCGCCGACCACACACCCGGCGCTGGCGCTGCGTCGGGCGATCCGGCCGCCGATGCGTCGCCCATCCTGGGTCCGTCGGACGGATCCGGTGACGCCCTCGTCGTCGCGTCCCCGACCCCGGCGATGGACGGCCTCGCCCTGGGGGTGACCGGCACTCCCGGCGCCGGGAACGGCGGTTCCGGTGGTTCCGGTGGTTCCGGTGGTTCCGGTGGTTCCGGTGGCGCTCCCGACGATCGGATCCCCAGCGTGCTCACCGGCCACGGCCAGGAGATCACACCTGCTACGCGCATGCTCATCGCGGCGATCTCGACCACGGCCACGACGACGGCGGCGATGGCGTTCTTCATGTTCGGCAAGCGCCGCCGCGACGGCGAACCGCCTGCGCCGGACGAGGTCCTGGCGGCGAACGCGGCGCGGCTCGCC
>DASVIK010000403.1:0-6725 GCA_036382135.1 Candidatus Limnocylindrales bacterium
GCGCCGGGTCACCCCGGCGCCTTCGCTCGGGAGTCTTGGCCGGGTCACCCCGGCGCTTCGCTCGGGAGTCTTGCCCGGGTCACCCCGGCGCCTTCGCTCGGGAGTCTTGCCCGGGTCACCCCGGCGTCTTCGAGCGGGGCGCGGAGGCGCCGCTTAAGGGGCCCGAGGTTTGCGACTTTGCGATGGGTCTGTTACGGTTTCGCCTGACCCAAGTCCGGGCGCTCCCCCGGCCATCAGCCGCAAACGAGACCCCCAGCTCGATAGCGCGACCAGGACGGTCGACCTCTCCCGCGGCCTCACGCCGCAGTCGCGACACTCGCGCCCCGACCGTCCACCATCAGGAGACCGTATTGCAGAACGCGACGGTCGGCGTGCGCCGCATAGTCATGCGCCTGCTCCCCGGCCCGGAACGACAGCTGACTCTCCGAGTCGCCTCCGCCCGTCGGCGGAGCGTCGCCCTTGCCGCGTCCCTGCAGAATCGAGTGGGAGGCGTCGCCCACGGGACCACGGCTGTCCCGCTCGGTCGTCACGATGCCGGCGCCCATCGCGTTCGCCGGGTTCAGGCCCTCGTCGCCCGATCCGGCCGGATCGCCGGTCGCTCGCGCCAGGTGCTCCCGAATCGCTTCGCGGAGATCCTGCGCGGCCTCATCCTGCGTGATCGATTCCTTGGCGTCGGTGTCGCGTCACTCGTCCTGCTCGCATCGGTCCTCAGCTTCGGCGCGAATCCGAGCACGGTCGCCGGTGGGACCGGCCGCACCGGCGTGACGGTCGACAGCCAGAGCCGGATCGGGATCGCGGCGCTGGAGGCCAACGACAACGGCGGTGTCGGTGGAACCGACCAGCTCGGGCCGACGGACATCGGGTCTGGCGCTCAGATCGACCCGGCGACCGATCCTCAAGGTCCCTTCCTCGACGACGGCACGCTCGTGATGCCGGTCGCCGTCGACACGACCGTCGACGACGGGAGCGCGCTGCTCAAGAGCTACAGGGTCAAGTCCGGCGATACGCTCACGGGCATCGCCCATCACTTCGGCGTCAGCATGATGAGCATCTGGTGGGCGAACCAGATCTCGTCCAAGGACAAGCTCCACATCGGGCAGACGCTCGTCATCCCGCCGGTCAGCGGCGTGGTCGTGACGGTCGCATCCGGCGACACGCTCGACTCCATCGCCCGGAAGTATGCGACGGCGGCGGACGAGATCCTGAGCTACAACGGCCTGACCGAGCCGAACGTCGTCATCGGCCAGAAGCTCATCATCCCGGACGCGATCGGCAAGGGCATCCCGGTGCCCAAGGCGACGCCGGCGCCGCGCGCGCCGAGCTCCGGTGGCAGTAGCGGTGGCGGCGGCAGCAGCACGGCCATCCACCCCTCCACCGGGACCTACGGCGGCGGCACCTTCGCATGGCCGGTGCCGGGTGGCTTCATCAGCCAGTACTTCCACTACGGCCATCCGGCGCTCGATATCGCCGCGCCGTACGGGAGCCGGATCGTCGCCGCGGCGTCGGGCACGGTCGTCTTCGCCGGCTGGAAGGACAACATGGGCGGCTACCAGGTCTGGATCTCCCACGGCAGCGGCCTGTACACCGGCTACTACCACATGTCGGCCATCACCGTCAGCGTCGGTGAGCGCGTCGGGAGAAGCGACCAGATCGGCCGGGTCGGGCAGTCCGGTGTCGCGACCGGCCCGCACTGCCACTTCGAAGTCTGGCGCGGCTTTCCGTGGCAGGGCAGCTCGTACCGGGTGAACCCGCTCGCCTACCTCTGAGCGCCCGCCGCGGGCCTGTCGCGATGACGGCCTGCCGGTCCGCTCCCGGCCCCATGCGAGAATCGCCCGATGTTCCTTGACCGCGTGAAGATCTGGGTCCATGCCGGCGACGGCGGCGACGGCGCCGCGACGTTCAGGCGTGAGGCTCATGTTCCGCGCGGCGGGCCGGACGGCGGCGACGGCGGCCGCGGTGGCTCGATCCGCCTCCGCGTCGACGCCGGCCAGACCACGCTGCGCGACTTCAGATACGCCCACCACTTCAAAGCGGTTCCCGGGGGCCGTGGACTCGGTTCGCGCAAGCACGGCCGAGCGGGCGAGGACATGGTCCTGACCGTGCCGCCGGGCACCGCGGTCTTCGACGATGCGAACGGCGAGCTGGTGGCGGACCTCGTCGAGGCGGGCCAGGAGGCCCTCATCGCGCGCGGTGGCCGGGGCGGCCTCGGCAACACGCACTTCAAGACCGCCACCCACCAGGCGCCCAAGCACGCCCAGCGTGGCGAGCCCGGCGAGGAGCGCTGGCTGCGCCTCGAGCTGCGCCTCATCGCCGACATCGGCCTCGTCGGCCTCCCGAACGCGGGCAAGTCGACCCTGCTCGCGGCGCTCACGGCGGCGACGCCGAAGATCGCGGACTATCCGTTCACGACGCTCGAACCGAACCTCGGCGTGCTCGACTTCGAGGACCTCGACGAGCGCCGCCCCACGATCGCCGACGTGCCCGGCCTGATCGAGGGAGCGAGCCAGGGCGCCGGCCTCGGCCACGCGTTCCTGCGCCATGTCGAGCGGACCCGGATCCTCGTCCACGTGGTCGATGGCTCGGGGCGAGACCCGGAGTGGTCCTACGGCGTCATCCAGGATGAGCTCGAGGCCCATGACCCCGCGCTCCTCGCCAAGCCGACACTCGTCGCGTTCAACAAGCTCGACCAGCCGGCCGCTCACGAGGCGTGGCCGGCCTTCCGGGCCGCCCGCACCCGGGACGGGGTCCCGGTCGTGGCGATCTCCGCGGAGCGTGGCGACGGCCTGACCGAGCTGCGCACCGCGCTCGCCGGCCTGCTGCCGCCGGCCGAGGAGCTCGACGCTCCCCGGGAACCGACCGGCGTCGTCGTCCACCGCATCGAGGGCCGGGACGAAACCTTCCACGTCGAACGCGACGACGACGGCGTGCTCCGCGTGCGCGGCCGGCGCATCGAGCGGCTGGCCGCCCAGACCGACTTCGCCGTCGACGAATCGGCCGAGCGCTTCCAGCGCGACCTGGCCCGCCTGGGCGTCGACGCCGAGCTGCGGCGGGCCGGCGTCGCCAGCGGCGATCTCGTTCGGATCGGCGCGGTCGAGCTCGAATGGGACCTCCAGCCGTGGGAGGTCGGATGACGGAGTCGGGCGGTCCGCTGGATGCGGGGCTCGGGGCCCAGGCCCGGCTCGCGGCGCCCGTGACCGGTCGATGGGGCGTGCTCGGCGGGACCTTCGACCCGATCCATCATGGTCATCTCGCGATCGCCGAAGCGGCACGCGACGAGCTCGGCCTCGAGCGCGTGCTGTTCGTACCGGCCGGTCAGCCACCGCATCGTCCGCAGGCGCCCGGCGCATCCGCCGAGCATCGGGCGGCGATGGTCGGGCTCGCGATCGAGGGCGCGCCGACGTTCGCCCTGTCGCGCCTCGAGCTCGACCGGCAGGGACCCTCGTACACGGTGGACACCCTGACGGCCATGGCGGCGAGCGCTCCGGCGGGGACGACCCCGGACCTGTGGTTCATCCTGTCGGCAGAGGCGTTCGCGGACTTCCCGACGTGGCACGAGGCGGAGCGCGTCCTCGGGCTGTGCCGGCTCGTCGTCCTGCCGCGCGACGGCCATCCCGCCCCGGACCTGCGGGCCCTCGTCGCCCGCCTGCCCGCCCTGGCCGGCCGGGTCGCCCTGCTCGACGGGCCGAGGATCCGCCTCTCGGCGAGCGAGATCCGCAAGCGGGCCGCGGCCGGACTGTCGGTGCGCTACCTCGTCCCGGATGCGGTCGCGGCCTACATCGCGGACCATAGGCTCTACCGGGACGCCGATCGCGCGACCCGCATCGCCGGAGGAACGAGCGCCCCGTGACCGATCCCGCCACCCCGTTGCCCGAACCGATCCCGATCGCCTCCGTTCGCAAGCGGGCCTCGGCCCGGGGCCGCGCCGTCGGCTCGGTCGCGAACGCCACCGCTGACGCGGCGTCCCAGGGCGGCTCGATCGACGAAGCGACGACGACGCCGTCGAAGAGGCGCGTGGCGACCAGGGCCGAGGTCGTCGCGGCTGCGCGGGCCGAGCGCCCGCCCCTGGAGGTGGCGCGCCGCGCGGTCGACGTCGCCGAGGACAAGAAGGCGGCCGACATCGTGCTGCTCGATCTCGCCGGGATCACGACGCTCGCCGACTACTTCATCATCTGCTCAGGTGGCTCGGAGCGCCAGATCCAGGCGATCGCGGACGGGATCGTGGAGGCGCTGCGGGCCGAGGGGGTCCGGCCCATCGGCCGCGAGGGCGAGGCCGCCTCCCACTGGATCCTCGTCGACTTCGGCTCGGTCATCGTCCACGTGTTCACGCCGCCCGAGCGCGACTACTACGAGCTCGAGAAGCACTGGGCGGAGGCACGGACCATCCTGCGCGTGCAGTAGGCGGAGGTCCTCCCCAGTACCGTTCGCATGGTACGAGCGGGTCATGTCTGGCGCCGAAGGGCCTGCATAGGATGCCCTTCAGGTGGTCGGCCAGATGGCCGGCCCGGTCGAGGTCCTCGAACCGATGTCGCGCCTCCGCGAGCGCTGTCCGCGCTGCTCACACAAGCTGATCATCACCCGGTTCGACACGACCTTCCGACTGCCGGATCGCACGGAGCGCCTGTGCTTCGGCATCCCCGGCGGGCTGTGCGAGGACTGCCACCAGCTCTACATCGACCCGGAGCTCATCGATCTGCTCGAACTCGGCGAAGGCCGCTGCGTGTTCGCGATCGAGAGCGATGTCGTCGTCCAGGAGCAGGCCTGGTCCAGCGCGGACTGAGGCGCCGCTCACGGCCCCGGCCGTCGGGCGACCTCCGGCCCCTCGCGATCAGCGCGTGCCGAGGGTGTCGGCCAGCCAGAGGGTGAAGGCGAGCCGCCGGCCCTCCTCGGTGGACGTTCCGCCATCGGCCCCCTTGACGAGCACGTCGAGCGCGAACAGTCCATCGAGCGCGTCACGGAGCTCCGGCACGGTCCAGCGCGCGCTCATCCGGGCGAGCTTGTCGGCCACGTACGGGTTGAGCCGGGTCTCCCGGACGATCTCCCGAGGGTCCTGACCGGCCGCGAGCCGGTCGGTCACATCGAGAAGCTGGCGCACCCGCCCATACAGCTGGGCCAGGACGACCGGCTCCGGCGCCTGCGCCACGATGGCGCCCAGCAGTTCGAGGGCCCGCGGCTGCCGATTGCCCAGGGCGTCGAGCATCGCCCACGTCGAGGTCGGGATCGCTTCGACGACCAGGCCATCGACGTCCTCGATCGTCACCTCACCGCCGTCGATGTGCAGGAGGGCCAGCTTGTCGAGGGCGGAGACCGCGAGACGGCCGACGTAGCGTCGATCGACATCGCCTTCGCCGACCTGGGAGCCGATCCGCCGGGCGAGGTCGTCGGCCGCACGCGGTGCGATCCGGATCTCGAGCTCGCGCGCCCGGGCGACGATCCAGCCGGCCATGGTCCCGGCGGCGGGGGCCCGCAGCGGCCTGCTCTCGCCACCGGCCGCGCGGACGGCGGCGGCCAGGGCGCCGCGCTCGCCGACCAGCTTCTCGTCCTTCGGCCATCGGTCGGCCTTCCGGTCCGGGTCGAACATGTCGACGAAGGCGAGCGCATTCCCCGGGGCGATCGAGCCGAGGATGCCGGCGAGCGCGGCCTGGCCGTCCTTCGACCGCACGAGCGGCAGGGGATCCTCCACGATGACCAGCGCGCCCCCACCGAAGAGCGTCCCGGTGGCCACGCGAGCCCCGATCTCGGCCAACCTCGTCGCGCCGAGCCCGGTCGTGGTGTCGATGGCGGCCGCCCGGCCGCTGGTCCGCCAGCGATCGAGGGCGGTCTCGAGGCCGGTGGCCTTCGCCACGCGCTCGGCGAGGGCGTCGACCGCCCGGTCGATGAGGTACGCGTCGTCGCCGTAGAAATGGCCGATGGCCGGGCCGGACGTCATGAGGCCGCCCGCCCATCGATCCGCGCTTCGGCACTCGCGACGCGCGTGCGGGCGGCGTTCGCGGCTCGGAAGGCCGCGCCCGTCCAGCGGAGACGGCCCACTTCGTCGGGGGCGACCCCGGCGATCGCGCAGGCGTCCGCCTCGAGGCGCGCGGCGCGGCCGGCGACCTCCGCCCGGACCGTGGCATCCCAGCCCGGCGCGTCCGGGTACCGGCGCGCCCAGGACCCGAAGCGGGCGCCCATCGGCTCGAGTCGCTGGCCGGCCCGCTTGTCCGCGTAGGCCACGATCCGCGCGGCGAGGCTCGCTCCGGCGAGCCAGGCCTCGAAGGCGGTCGCGTCGACGAGCCGGGTGACCGGGTGGTCGGCCACGATCGGAGCAAGCTCCGGGTGACCCTGTCGCGTCAACCAGGCGGCGGAGCCATCGCCGTGGCGCAGCTGGCGCGCCGGATCCGTGGCCGGGAGGAGCTTGTCGACGTCATGGAGCAGGGCCGCCGCCTCCACGAGGCGTCGATCGACCACTCGTCCCTGGCCGGCCGCTCGTGCGGCGAGCCAGCCGGCGACCTCGGCGACCGCGCGCGCATGGCGCAGCGCCCAGGGCGGGGGATCGAGGGACAGGAGGAGGGCGGCGGCGTCGTCCCGCCCGGGGACCGTCATCCACCCGATGGTACAGGCCGGCGACGGGCGCGGTGCCCGCGAGCCTGCCGGCCCGGACGACGGTGCCGCTCAACCGAGGCGGGATCGTCGCGGTCTCGGGGCCGGCCGCGATCGCGGCGTCCGCACCGGCCGGGGCGGCAGTCCCT